>JAFUBF010000425.1 GCA_017460325.1 Clostridia bacterium
CCAGGGTTCGAGCCCCTGAAGGTGCACTTCAGGAACTCCGAACCCTTCCGGTTCGGAGTTTTTTTATCGCTGCCCGGGATAGGGCTGTGCCGGACAAAAGAAAAAGGCGGGGCATGCCCGCCTGTGTCAGTGCTGCGCTTTATACTGAAGGAGAGCCTGTGCCAGCTGATCCGGACAGGAAGTTGTCCCGCGGCACTGGATGCCTTTGAGACGGCTGATGGCCTCGTCAATGTGCATCCCTCTGACAAGGGCTGAAACGCCCTGTGTGTTTCCGCGGCAGCCGTTGGTAAATTTGACGAAAGTGATGATGCCGTTTCCGTCCACATCGAAATCGATGCTGGTGGAACAGGTTCCGTGTGTTTTATAGGTCATAACAGCCTCCTTGGTGAATTTGTCTCATTGTAGGCAGCCGGAGGAAAATTGTCAAGGCAGAAAAGTACTGACCGCCTGAGAATATCGCTGACAAAGCACGGGATTTGGTTTATAATGAATCGGTCAGGCAAGGGAACGGATTTCCCCTGTTTTCAGTATATATAAGGAAGAGACTCATGGAAAAAAGACAGTTTACGTTTGCCTCACAGAAAAACAGGTGGGGCTTAACGGTGCTCAGTGTGATTCTGTTTATCATGCTCGGGCCCTTTGTGAGTGTCATGGCATTTCTGCCGCGGATGATGACGGCCCTGCCGATCCTCCTGGTGATCCTGCTGGGACATGTGGGGATCGTCAGTACCGTCCTGTGTACGACGGTCATTACCGGTTACGCGTCGCTGCTTTTCGGGGTTTACGGCGCCATTGGTGCACTGCTGTTCCTTGTACCGCCGCTGGTCTGCACCGCGGTCACGAGTGAGAGGAATATGCCCTTTTTCAGGTCCTGCGGGATCAGTGGAACGGTGATGATCATCTGCGAGTATCTGGTACTGGCGATCATCTCCATGGTCACCGGTCAGGATGCGATTTCCGCGACCATGCAGCTGTTCGTGGATTTCTTTAATGAGAATGCGCGGCTGACCACCTCCCTTCTGGACATGATGATGCAGAACGGGCTGATTACCATCAATCAGGCGATTTCAAGTGTCACGCAGCTGTCGGAGAGTGACCGGATCACGGTTTTGCAGAGCTTTGTGCGGAACATGGATCAGCTGCTGCGACTGCAGGTGCCCATGCAGATTGCCACCGGCGCAGTTTCCATGGGACTGCTGGGGCAGTTCCTGATGCGCCATGCCATGAGGACCAAAGGGGAAAAAGTGGAGTGCCCGGCTTTTCGGACCTGGCGGATTCCGGATGGCTTTGGCCGTGTCATGCTCATTACGGTGGCTGCCATGTATGTCCTCTCTCTGATCAGCAGGGGAATGGATGCCATGTTCAGCGTGGTCACCGGGGTGTTTGAGCAGCTCCTGACCCTGCAGGGCATCGCGGCGGTCTGTTATGCGCTGCATCAGAACGGGAGGAGCAGACGGCTGCAGTTCCTGGTGTTTATTCTCGGATACTTTGTTCTGGGAATTGCGGCGGTGGTGGTGGGAATCGTCGACCAGACCTTTGATTTCACGCACCGCCGGGAAGAACTGAGGAAAGTGGACGAGCAGCGCCGGCGGGATGCGTATGATCCCAAAGCCGACCGGCAGGGCGATTAGCGGAAACGGCGTTGGCCCTGAGCAGGTGTTGCAGCATGGGCAACATTCCTGAAGGGAAAACAGCGGAGCGGTACCGGCGAATCGGGCCGCTGGGAATCTGACCGGTCCTGTGACCGGGGAAAAACTGAACGGAAAGAAAATGACAGGAGGTCACGGCAATGAAAGTCATTCTGCTTAAGGATATCAAGGGAACAGGGAAGAAGGATCAGATTATTGAGGCCTCGGATGGCTATGCGAGAAATTTCCTGTTTCCGAAGGGACTGGCCAAAGAGGCCAACGCGGCGAATGTGAACGCCGTTGAAAACGCCAAAAACGCCCAGAAGCACCGGGAAAACGTCGAGAGGGCTGAGGCGGAGGAAAGAGCACGGAAACTGGCCGGCAAGGTGCTGAAAGTGAGCGCCAGGGGCGCTGAAGGCGGGCGGCTGTACGGTTCTGTCACCTCCCAGGAGCTGGCAGATGCCCTGGAGAAACAGTACGGCGTCAAGGTGGAAAAGCGGCGCATTGACAGCGCCAATATCCGCAACGCCGGAGAATACAAGATCAGCGTGTGGCTGTATGCCGGCATCACGGCGGAGATGACAGCGGTGGTTGAGGTCGCCCAGTAACCAACAGTGCTGTAAGGCATGAACAGCATAGCTGAGCAGAATCCATCCTTTCAGAGAAGGATGGATCTGCTCAGTGTTTTTACAGCCGGGGGATGGAAAGCCAGTCAGATCAGGGCGGACGGGAGCAGAGAAATGGACGATCAGGGGATGCGAGTACCGCCCAGTAATGCGGATGCGGAACGAAGCGTTCTGGGCTCAATGCTCAGAAGCCATGAAATGCTGACGCTGGGATTCGAGCTGCTCAAACAGGATGATTTTTATCAGCCGGCGCACCGCGAGATTTTTGAGGCGATGCGGACGCTGTCCGTTACCGGTCATCCGGTGGATCTGGTGACCCTGTCGGAGGAACTGCACCGCAGAGGAACCTATAACGGCGTCGGCGGCGACGGTTATCTGGTCGATCTTCTGGCGGGGGTTCCCAGTGCGGTCCATGCCAGGGCTTATATGCAGATCGTGGATGAAAAATCCACGCTGCGCCGGCTCATACAGGCCAGTACCGATATTCAGAATGCCTGTTATGCCCAGGCGGATCCGGTGGAAAAGATCGTCAATATGGCCGAAAAAGCCGTATTTGACATCGCGCTGAGGAGGAAGGATACCGAAAACCTCATTCATATTGCCGAGATCCTTCCGGATACCTATTCAAAGATTCAGCATCTGTATAATCTGCACGGCGGAATTGACGGGGTTCCGACGGGGTTTACGGATCTGGATAATCTGCTGACCGGTTTACATGGCGGTGAACTGGTCATTGTCGGCGCCCGTCCTTCCATGGGAAAAACCAGTTTCGGTCTGAATGTCCTCTCTCAGGCGGCCGCCGCCGGCAAAACGGTGGCCATGTTTTCTCTTGAAATGCCCAATGAGCAGCTGACCATGCGACTCCTGTGCGCAGATGCACGGGTGGATATACAGGCGGTCCGCCGGGGTACCATCCGGGATGAGGACTGGATTCGTCTGGCCACCTCTCTGGGACCGCTGGGTTCCTCCAATATCTATATTGATGATACCTCCGGCATTTCGCCTGCACAGCTGCGATCCCGTTGCCGGCGTCTCATGATGGACAAAGGCCTTGACATGATCCTGGTGGACTATCTTCAGCTCATGAGCTCGGATGGAAGAGCGGAAAACCGCCAGAACGAGGTCAGTGAGATTTCAAGGGACCTGAAGGGAATTGCCAAGGAACTGAATGTACCGGTGGTGGCACTGGCGCAGCTGTCCCGTGCCGGGGCACAGCGAAGTGACAAACGCCCGATCCTTTCGGACCTGCGTGACTCGGGCGCCATTGAGCAGGACGCGGATGTCATCATGTTCCTGCACCGGGAGGAATACTACAACCCGGACACGGAGGACAAGAACATCGC
>JAFUBF010000426.1 GCA_017460325.1 Clostridia bacterium
CGCAACCCTGGAAAGATCCGAAAAAGCACCCATCACGATGGCATAAGAAGCATTGAACGCCATATACCGGGCCGGCTCAACGCCGCTGCTCACGGCAAGATAATAAAGAACGATGGTTCCCGCCAGGGAAACAGCTGAGATAATCACCGCATTGGCTTTAAGGAAGACGGGCGGATTGTATCTCAGATTGGCACTTTTGGCATAGGTCTTTGCCCATCGGGCAAAAAACCGTTTTTCTGCACCCGCCAGTTTGATCTTTGACATACCATTGATCATTGAGAAGGTCATGCCGGATTCAGCGGCCTCATTTTCCATCAGGTCCCGGGTAATCCGTACCTGGAGAATGGAGGAAACGGTACTGATGGCAATCGTTGTCAGAACAATGAGAAGAGCCGGCACGGAAAGAACCGGTGCAAATGTAAAGAACTGACGGATATACATCAGAGACATCAACGAGGTGAGACCCACGGATACGCCGCTTCCCAATATGACATTGCAGAGACTGTTGACGGACTGCATCCTGCTGCTCAGTTCACCTGAGGAGTATTTTCTGAAGAACGTCGCCGGAAGTGAAAGAAGGCGCATCATAATTGCAGCCTCAACACTGAGCCGGGTTTTGGTTTCGATACGATTCATCGTCAGTGACCGGATAATGGAGATTACCTGCTGTACGACCACCGTAATCACCACGAAAACCGCTGTATGGAACAGCAGCGGAATACTGCCACTCCTGTAAACCAGGCTGGTAAGCAGATAGGTGATGTGAGGCAGAAGCATTCCGGCCATGGTCAGAACCAGCGTTACAATAACCAGATGCAGAAGGTCGCTCAGGGAGAAGCAGTCCTTCATGTACATAATCAGCTGGGGAATCCCTATCGCTTTCTGCGGAAGCGGCTTGTAAAAACAGATGGCATCCGGTTTGAACAGCTTGACATTTCCCCGGTCAATCCGAATGGCCTTTCCGCTTTCCTGATCCAGATATGTGTATCCCTGAACCGCGCCGGGAAGGAGCGCCACCCAGGTATCGTTGTCCGTCCGTCTTGCCAGCATCGGCCCATAGGCGTCCTTGTACCAGTTTCCAGTCAGACGTACATTTCTGTGCATGATCCCGAAAGGACGCATGCAGTATTCAAGCTGATCCTCCGGATCCGTAACACTGTCCGGAATATCACGGGGCTTAAAATGGAAATACTTGACAATTTCATCCATTGCAGCTTTTGTCAAAGTCTGCCTGTCTGCGAAAGCACTGGCTCTCGAACGTCCCCAGACAACGGATGCCATCGCGAATATGGCATCTTCAAACTGACTCTGATCGCTTTTGTTGCGCTGACGGATTTGCTCATCAAACCAACTCATCGGTCAAATCCTTTCTTAATCGCTGGCAATCATCTGGGCGTAAGCGCCGCCTTTTTTGTAGAGTTCCTCATGCGTACCCCGTTCAATCACTCTGCCATGATCCAGCACGATGATTTCATCGCAGTCACGGATCGTGGAAAGACGATGTGCGATTACGATACAGGTGATCCCGCGGTCCTTTACCGCACGTACGAGATCATATTCAGTCTTGGCATCCAGGGCAGATGTTGCCTCATCCATGATCAGAATAGTGGGATCCTGTGCGAGTACCCGGGCAATTTCCAGTCTCTGCCTCTGCCCGCCTGACAAATCCCGTCCACCTTCTGCAATGCGATACTGATATCCGCCTTCACGGCGCATGATATCCTCATGGATCTGTGCATCGTTTGCTGCCAGAATCATCTCAAAATCAGCGATGGAATTATCCCACATTTTGATGTTTTCCGCAATGGTATCCTCGAACAGGGTGATTTCCTGATCGACCACAGCAACAGAACCGGTGAACACGTTCCGGTTGATCTCCGAGATCGGCTTCCCGTCAAAGAGGATTTCGCCGCTCCAGGGTTCATAGAGACCCGAAATCAGCTTGGAGAGCGTCGATTTTCCGCATCCGGAAACTCCCACCAACGCCACACGTTTTCCGGGTTTCAGTGTCATGTTGAAATCCTCGATCAGCGGAGCGGAAAGGGGAGAGTAGCCAAAGGTAACATGTTTCAGCTCGATATCTCCGGTCAGCTTGACGTAGTCCTGGTTCGGATCCATCGGCTCATCGGAAAAATGAGGATCATCCGGGTAATTCATGACATCGTCAATCCGTTCCATCATAACCCGCATTTCCTGGAGGTCTTCCGATGCGGAGATAAGGTTCTGGGTAGGACCCATGAACCCATTCAGAAAGCCCTGGAAAGCCGTAATCATACCCAGTGTAAAATGACCGGTTA
>JAFUBF010000427.1 GCA_017460325.1 Clostridia bacterium
AAGCAGCGTCAGGACAATCCCGATTCCCCACCGGACCTTTGCCCCGCCGCGGATCATCAGCACGTCCCGAATGGGATCAAACGTTTTTTTCTCATCCATCATATTGTTACGGATTCCTCCTTATAATGCTGCTTTGGCTTTCGGCACCGTAGATTGACAGGAACTTGTCAAACCGGTGCAAGCCTTGCCCAATCCTTATCTGTGCACAGATCCTCCGCCATCCGGAACCGGCCGCCCTCAGTAAACCGTCACAGTCAGTGTATAGCCACATACGTACAGAAGGAGAAGAATGCCCGAACACAGCAGCGCGGCATTCCTTCCCCATTTCGGAAATCGCTGCGAGAGGCGGACCTGAAGCAGCGGCAGGGTAAACATCCCGAACAGATACCTGGGCGCGGAAAGCAGCCAGGTCGGTGAAAAAATCACCAGTATATAGACAAAGCTGTATGCCATCAGGTCAAAGGGCAGATCCCCGGCGGCAATCAGGCAGATGCCGGCAAACACCATGGTAAGGGCCTGCGCCCCCCAGGTCCACCAGTGCGTCTCCTTCCCGGCCGTATTCAGAAAATAATGCATGGTAGTCCGGTCGGAATACCAGACGTTCCCCGCTTCCTGATACCAGTTTTCCCGCTGGTAGGTCAGATACATAAAGGGATCACCGGCGACCCGGAAATTGACATACCAGTAGAGAAACAACCCGGAGAAAATGATCCCCATCTGCGCGATCCCGGCAAGAAACCGCCGGGGTGTCAACCGGCCGGCAAAGCCGTCCTCCATCAGGGCAATCAGCCCGATTCCGGCAAGCAGGACCCCCGGCATCCTTGTAAATGATGCCAGTCCGCCGACCACAGCATAGAGCCAGGGATGCCCGAAGCGCCTCAGCAGATAGGCACTCAGCGTGAGAAACAGAAACAGCCCTTCCGTATAGACGCAGCACAGAAACAGACTGAAGGGCTTGAGCAGAAAGAACAGGACCGCCGTGACTGCCTCCCCGTGCAGCACCTCCCCGGCCAGGATATACAGGAGAACCGATGCGGCGCCACCTGAAAGAATGGAGAGCAGCGTCCCACCCAGGAAGGCACTGCCAAAAATGCTCCCCACTGCCCGGGTCAGCAGCGGATACAGCGGAAAGAAAACCAGGCGAAGGCGCCCTTCTCCCTCCGCCACATATCCCTCCGTGGCAATCCCGAGATAATGCCGGGCGTCCCAGTGAACCCAGAGGTGGGCAATGTCTGTCAGGAAATCCCCCGATCCCTCACCGAGGCGTGTCCGCAGAAAATAGGACCAGGCCAACAGCAGAAGGCGGGAGAGAACCGCCAGACAGAAAACCGCTCCCAGTTCAGAAACCGGCGGCACAGCGGGCCGCTCTTCTGCCAGAAGGATCCCCTGTCCCCGGCCTCTTCGTACCAGGCGAATAAGGAGCAAAATGCCGGCAACAGCCAGCAGACCCGTGACAAGCAGGGAAAACAGGGTCGGAATCCAGGCTTTCATGTGCCCTGCGAGCCTCGCCGGCGCTTTTTTGCACTGTCTGTCTCGGCGCCAGTGGGAGCCTCGCCGCTGTCCGTTTCACGCCCGCTTTCCTGTTTGCCGTGAAGGCGTTCATATTCGGCCAGATCCCGTTCATAGGCCGCCATCTCCAATGCATAGCGAGCCCGCCGGTCTCTGTACTCTTCCATTTCCTTTTCGTACCTGGCCTGCTTCTCCGCTTCCTGCATCCGGTTCCACTCCGCCAGGTCACGCTCATACTGCGCCCGTTTGACCTCGTATTCCTGCAGCTCCCGCTGATAGCGGGTCTGCTCATCCTCCACGCCCGCAGGCCGCTGAAAGGTCTGTGTATCCCCCGCCGGCGTTCCCTGCTCAAAGCGCATCCCCGGATATTCACCCAGTTTCTCATCCGGAAAGGAAGCCGCACGGCGCAGAACCTCTTCCTCTTTCTCCTCCCGGGTCGGGCCGGACTCGGGCGCCTCTTCCTCGGCTTCTTCCATCAGCTGCTCCGCCGCCTCCGGTCCCACCTGTTCCACATTCATCTGGACTATGGAATCATCCCGGATCCGGAGCGTTTCTCTCGCCCGTACGGACCAGGCGTGAAACGGTCTCCAGCGGATCAGCCAGACCAGCCAGTCTCCGGCCAGTCCGGCCGCGACCAGGATCAGGCAGACCGGCAACCAGTACCTGCCCAGCCACTCAAGAATGCTTTCCCGATCGCTGGTAAAGGCCGACCAGACAAACCCGGTCAGGGTCCTTACCCAGCCCAGCAGAATCGAAAAAAGCAAATCGGTAAATTTTCCCATCGCATCCTCTGCAGATTCGCGGCCCGTGGGCCTTCCACCGTCCGGCCCCGGGGCCGGGCACAGATCACTTAACCGTAATCACCGTCTTTAATTCCCTGTTATCCGGTTCAACGGAGACATTCGGCGCATTCAGCACCGACGCGCTGACCGGAAGGGTATATGTGCCGGCCTCCAGTCCCGTAACATCCACGTAAAGCAGGATGTCCTCGGCTGTGAGATCCTTTACCGCCGTATACGGCCCCGTCACGCGGACACTGGTCCGGTTCGTGGCAAGCGTCGCCTTTCCCGCGTCCTCGCCCCTTACCTGAACACTGACCTGACGGATCTGCCGGGTCAGTTCTGCCTCCTCAATCACCGCGCGAACGCCGATTTCCGTGGGCAGCGTGCTGTCAATCCCGGTAAAGCGGCGCAGGCGAACATACCCGTTCACCGTTTCCTCCGCGCCCGTAATGTCCAGCGGAGCATCCGTCGTAATGAATGAGATGCTGTCCAGAATCTCCTGTGTTGCCGCCACATCAATGCTGGTCGTCGCCAGTTCAACCGACTGAAGCCGGAATCCCTCGGCCGGTGTTCCGGTCACAAAGTCCGCCGCTTCCACGGGCACCGTCTTCATCGGCGACAGCTCTGTTTCCACGATTACACTGCCTGTAATGACCGACTGGTTGGTCACCGTCAGTTTGTCCGATTCAATCTTCGTATTGTTCTCCCCCTGCAGTTCCACTGCCAGGGTGAGTCGGTCCGTCATGCGCTCCGGCGTCAGATCCGACTGATCCAGCCGCACGATTACCCGGGAGATGCTCGTCACCTGACTCTGGGGGCCCGAAACCGAAAGAAGTGTCGGGTCCGTCTTATAGCTCTTCAGGTAATAGCCGGAGGGAAGTGTGCCGGTCAGTTCGATGTTCACGGGAATCCGCCTCGTGATATACCGTTCCACGTTGACCTTGACGGAACTGGGATCACAGGAGATGACCTGACCGTATACCTGGGAGGAAAAGACGACACTCAGCGTATTTTCTCCCTCGCCGGTGACCTGTGAAAGTTCAAAATGCGGATTGTAAACGGAGGTCGTCGCACGGTCATACGTCCCCTGCGTCACCTCGACAAGCATGTCCACGCTGGGCACCAGCTCGAGAAGATTATCCGTTACAATGTACCCCCGGCTGATGAGGGAGGCCTCACCGGTCACGCTGACCGGCGCATCGTAAAACACCTTCCGTCGGG
>JAFUBF010000428.1 GCA_017460325.1 Clostridia bacterium
ATACTTTGGTTTGTTTTTCTGCTGCTGATGTCATTCACTGCCTGTATGGCAGAGGAGGATGAGCTGCCGGAAGGTCTTTTCATCTACACCCCGACGGAAGGAAAAATGCTTTCCTGGGTTGAGACAGAAAAAGGCAACGAGTATCAGATTATCGGGTTAGCCCCTCCGGATTCGACGCTCCATCTGGAAATCCTCTCCGAGTCAAAAACAATCTGGCAGACAGAAATCATGTCTGAGGGAAACGGTTATTTTATTGCTGCAGTTCCCTCTGATAATCTGGACCCGACATTGGCCTACAGTCTGAAAGCCCGTTCCCTGTCCTATGATGCAGCGGTGAATTTCACCGTTTATGAGGGATCGCTTGCCGATTTTGCCCTGGACCCGCTTCACATCGAAATTCTGGGGGACCTGCCGGATGATGAAAGAGCTCTGTACGAAGGAGATATCACCCGGCTGCAGGAACAGACCTTTGAAAAGGAAGAGCCTGAGAGCGGTGACCTGGCTGTTGGCGAAGTTCTCAACACAGGTCCGAATGAGTATCGAAATAAGGAGTACAGTTACAGGATTCTGGAGGACGGAACGGCACAGCTGATCTATTATTACGGTCATAAGAAGCATCTGAACCTTCCGACGATTGTGGACGGATATGAGGTCAGTGCGTTGTCCTTTGATACGTTTAACAAGGCTGAGGCGTTCTCAGCGTAACAATCCCCTCCGGGATAAAAGAGATTAAACACAATCCGTATTTCAGTTGGGAAAGCCTGACTGATCTCTATGCGCCGAAAGACTCTGCTTATTTTACGAGCGTAAACGGAATACTGTACTCAAGGGATCTTCGGACGGCTGTTGCAGTGCCTGGAAATCATCCGGACAAGGAAATCGAGATTCCCTACGGCATCACGCGTCTTGGCATATCCTGCTTTTTCAATTCTACGATCCGCAAAGTTCATCTTCCGGAATCATTGAGAACCATCGATGATATCTGCTTTGAACATACGCACAGACTGATTGAATTGGTCATTCCCGACAGCGTACGCGTTCTGGGTGCGGGGATGCTCTTTGCAAGTGCGATTCGCCATCTGATGATCCCCTCCGGGGCCGCAGTGATGAAAAACATTTGCCCGGGATGCAGCCGACTTGAGGAAATAACCGTTATGCCCGGAAACGAAACAGTTTGTTCCATCGACGGTGTCCTGTTTACAGCGGATCAGGAAAAGCTTCTCACATATCCGGCGAATAAGGATTTACAGGAGTATACCGTTCCCTTTGGAACGGTAACCATTGACCAAGTGGCTTTTAAAGATACACTGAATCTCAGAAATGTTATCCTTCCGGAATCGGTTACGGAACTAGGCTATTATGCGTTCGTAAATTCGGGTATTACTTCCATTACCATACCGGACAGCTGCAGGGTGATCGACGAGGGAGTATTTTCAGGTTGTATGAACCTGAAAGAATTTATCGTCTCCCCAACTCATCCCTGCCTTGATGCGATCGACGGAAAATATCTATATTCAAAAGACCATACCATTTTTTACTGCTTTCCAGATGGACTGACTGAAACGATGTTTGTACTTGAACCGGAAACAAAAACCATACGTAGCGCTGCCTTTGGTAGTTCTTTGATGGAAATCCGTCTTCCTGAAGGACTTGAAGAAATAGGACAGGGGGTTTTCTTTGCTACGAAGATCAAAAGTCTCTATATACCGGGGACTGTGAAATCCATCGGTATGCAGGCGTTTTCATTTTGCCATGAGCTGGAAACTGTCGGGATCGGAGAAGGCGTAGAGGAGATTACAGATCGGGCATTTCACGGCTCGAAGAAGCTGAAAGGTGTTTCAATACCGGCATCAGTGAAACAGATTGATGGGCTGGCCTTTTCAGATACGGAAAATGTTGTCATCTATACGCCGGAAGGAAGTTATGCCCATACATACGCAGTGCAAAACCAGCTGAAGGTAGAGACAGCCCCCGGGGCTTATTCAGTCTTTACACAGAACGTCCGTGATGGCATCGAAATATCCCCTGTCGGTGGCGCCGCCTGTAAAGTCCGGATTAAGAAAGGCACAACAGCAAATATCCGGGAAAAACCGGACATGGACAGTCGCCGGGTTGGCCGTGGCAAGGCCGGAGACGAGTTCACCTGGCTGGAAACCGTTGAAAAAGATGGCACCACCTGGTATAAGGTCGAGCTGGAAGATGGCGCTGCCGGGTATGTTCACGCAAAAATGTCTGAGCTGATTGAGTTGTAACGGACCAAAGCGATAAAAGACTCTCCATTGGGCGGGTTGCATTTTCTGTGATCTGCAGAACTGACCCGATACTCAGATCGGCTGAAACAGATCATCGCCGGTGATCTGTGAATGGATTTCTCCGGCATAAGAATTATTCTCCAGGCCATAAGGTGTCACCATTGTCAGGTGGATTGCGCTTCGTGTCCCGGTTTCCCGCCTGAAATCGCTCGCCTTTCGTTTCAAGGACTCGAGATCGGATTTTGACAGGGTGTATGGTCCGTTCGTGTATTTCATCTCAAGAAGATTGATGGTCCGGTCTGCCCTTGAAATCAGCAAATCGATCTGAGAACCCCTGATTCCTGCTTCCGTATTTGCCACGCAACTGAAGGAGGCCACGTCCGTCAGAATTCCCGAAATTCCCAGCTTTTTCTTGATTTGTTCAGTATGCAGAAGGCAAAGTAATTCAAAAGCAAGTCCTGCCCAGGTATTCATTGCGGGCGTGTTCAGTTGATGAGACCAGAATGACGGATCACCTGTTTTTCGACGGAGAAAATGATGATAAAAAAGGACAAGAGGATCCATGAGCTGATACAGACTTCCTTTTGTTGTTTTTCCAAATGCGTGGTATTCCCGTATGAATCCGCAACTTTCCAGTTCTTCAAGGCGCTGAGAAAATATACCGGATCCAGTGAGATGTGAAGCCTCAAGGATTTCGTTTCGCGTCAGTCCTTTTCTCTTTTGTGACAGCGCTTCGATAATCAGGAGATAGTCCTTCGGAGCCCTAAAGATAGAAGAAAACAAATACGCATATTCATTTTTTAGCGGTGCATCCTCTGAAAAGAAGAGGAGGTCCACATTTTGAGCAACAGAGAGTCCTTTTTCCAGCAAATTCCAATAATAGGGAATCCCACCAAGAATCATGTAAAGTTCCATCATCTGCGTATCGGAAAAAGCAAGTTTTTCATGCTGAGAGTATTCTTTACACTGATGCAGAGAAAAGGGATTCAGTCTCAGTCTGTATGTGAGGCGATTGTACAATCCTCCCTTGTTATGGATCACCTTTCTGAGCATCCAGGAAGTTGCAGAACTGCAGACAATCAACATAAGATGCTTCTGTGCTGAAGCCCAGGCATTCCAGAAGTGTTCCAATGCTTTCATCAGATCCGACTTTGGCGAATCCATCCAGGAAAGCTCATCAATAAAAAGAATTTTCTCCTGCTGTGTGCTTGCCTGAATCAGTTTTTTCAACAGTTGGAAAGCTTCCATCCAGTTCTGAGGAAAAGGACTGTCAGGAGACAGGCCTGAATCCAGCAAAGCCTGATAAAATGCAGAAAGTTGCTCCCGCTTCGTTCCCTGGTATATTCCTGCATATTGAAAAAGGAAACGACCTTTGAAAGTTTCACGAATTAAGTATGTTTTACCCACACGTCTTCTCCCATATACAGCAACCAGTTGCGCATCTGTTTTTTGCGATGCCTGCAGCAATCTGGCAACTTCTGCATCTCTGCCGATTAACATCATATCCCCCCTGAGAATTGTTGATCCCTTACCAAAACTCATCATATTTTTGAGATTTGGTAAAGGATAATACTTATTATTCCTTATTTCAAGCTTAATTTGCATTTTTTTAGAAAAATAGCTTACCAAAACCCGAAAAAAATATCGGTTTTGGTAAGCTATTTTTGCCCAGGGAAATACGCCTATGAGCATCAATTTTAGCATTTCCTCTGGTTTCGGCCTAATTTTGCAAAATACCACCCGAACCATTTCAAAGTCAGG
>JAFUBF010000429.1 GCA_017460325.1 Clostridia bacterium
AGAACTTCAACAACTGAAATTGAAAACAAGAAGGAGGCATAATAACTCAAAGAACAAGCTTATCAAGAGATACCAGGCATCCAGTCATTTCAGTCTGCCCTAGGGAAAGTTTGCCCTTTAGGAAAGTCATCCTATATTATCCATTTCATACGTCAGATCAGGATTGTCACGAACTGTAACATTTGATATGATGACCTTGAAGAATTCGTCCTGATAATTTATTTCAAACTGCCAACCGACTTCAGATTGGAACATTCACTGAACATATAGCTCATATCCTCTACCACCGAAGTGTCCAGTTCGGTTGTTCCGATGGCCATCAGAGACGGACACCCCTTAAACATTCCGCTCATATTTTTTACTGCCGATGTGTCCATTCCCCTTAAATCGATCCCCTGTAAAGAAACACAGTCAGAAAACATATGTGACATATCCGTCACATTGCCTGTATCGATCTTCCCGAATGTGACCCGGGTCAGATTCTGATTGCCGAACCTCCCTTCTCCCTCGGTGAACATATAACTGCATTGAGGCGGGAAAACAACATTGTCCTCAAAGACAACCGCTTCAAACATGTTCAGATATTCAAGCCATGGGCTTTGAGAAAAAGACTCTCCGGTACCCTCCAGTACCGTAAGGATCCCTTCATTGTCGATATACCAGTGAGCTGTCCCCCATACGCCCTCTGTGACAATACGGTCCGCCGCCGGTGTTATCTGTTCCGGGGCGGGTTCTGTGTCCGGTTCAGGCGTCGGTGTTTCTGTTTCAGGAAACAGTCTCAAGGCGACTGTCGAAGCTCCCAAGGTTGATTCCGGAATCGACGCTGGCGTTTCTGACGCCGGTTCAGGAGTCAGCAATATCGGCTCAGGCGTGATCTCCGGAATCGGCGATGGCGTTTCTGATACCGGTTCCGGAGTCAGCGGTAACGGTTCAGGCGTGATCTCCGGAATCGGCGTTGACGTTTCTGACACCGGTTCCGGGGTCAGCGGTAACGGTTCAGGCGTGATCTCCGGAATCGGCGTTGGCGTTTCTGACACCGGTTCCGGGGTCAGCGGTAACGGTTCAGGCGTTGGCTTTACCGGCGCCGGTGTTTCTGCCGTACGTTCCTCAGATCCCGGCGGCGTACCGCCTACCGGCTGTGAATAGATCTGGTTCTGACTTTCCGCGCCATTTACTGAAGAGCCCGGCTCATCATTCCGGGGCCACAACCGGAAAGCCGCGAACGCTATTCCTGCGGCCAGGGTAATACCTGCGGCAATCGGCCAGATTCGCCTTTTTGCCGGGGGATTCGGCTCTGGTACGGCAGGGGGCCTGTTCACTTCTTCTGCCGGGGTAACCGGAAGACTGGCAAGATCCTGCCACATTTCCCCTGCAAACTGATAGCGGTCCGCCGGTTTCGGGGACATCGCTTTCAGCAGAATCCGGTTAAGTTCCTCGCTCGCCTGCCTGGCTGGCGGAACGGCTTCCTCCCGCAGCCTTCTCTGGATTGCCCTTTCCTCGCGTTCTATGGTCTGACCGCCTTCGGTTTCATGGAAAAAGGGAAGCCGTCCATCGTTCACATAACGATAGAGCATGACCGACAGTGCGTAGATATCAACCGTCTGATCATACTTCTGGAACCTGTTGAACATCTCGGGAGCCATGTAAGCAGGCGTCCCGATCTGTGTCGTCCCTGCCTGACCGTCCTGAAGGACACGGGCTATTCCGAAGTCACCCAGTTTAAAGTTTCCCTGGGAATCAATAAAAATGTTCGCGGGCTTCAGATCCCTGTGAATCATTTTTCTGCTTTCACAGACAGCGAGGGCTGCACAGATATCCATTCCCAGGCGTACAACAATTCCCTGCTCAAGAGGACCAATCGGATATTTCTGCATAAGCGGTGTAAGATATTCCATTCGGATCAGGATATCGTAACCATCCGCCTGCGGCCTCTCATGCACCAGATATTCCTCAATGCGCACGACATTTCGATTCTCTTTCACGTGCTCCATTGCGGTAACTTCTTTCAGCAGACGTTCCTTTTGCTCCTGGTATTGTCTTTTTACCTCATCCCGCAGGGCCTCTGCCACCGTTTCACCGCTTTGCGATCGAAGAGGGATCTGAATCCATTTCAGTGCCTTATATTCCCGCGGGCCTCGTTTTCTGACAATCCGATAGACCTCGCCGTACGCACCGCCCCCGATATAGTTCTCGATTACCCATTCTCCCCAGAAAGGCTGCAGTACTCTCAGATTATAAGGGATCTCTGTCCTGTCCATCCTGATTTTTCCCTCCCTGAAACTGTACATGAGACTGTTTCGTATCCGGACCTGTCATCCGGGAATTCTGTTTTCCTTATGGTCGAAGTTCTCTTGGCATACTGGCAAAGGTTGTCCTCGATCCGTCATTTTTATTCACGGCCAGCAGATAGATGTGAAAGTCTTTCCCCCAGATTCCATTAATGTTACTGTCCAGGGGAAAAGAACCAATACCCGTTCCCGATTCGGCGGAAAGTTCCGTATATTGTATGACCTCCGATTCACTGCCTCTTCTTTTATCCGTCACCAACGCGTACACTCTGGTAGACTCATCCGCATTCGAACCGCTGACCGTATACGGAACGGTGATGATTTTGCCATCCCGGTAAGCCTTTTTTCCCTGCTGGACCTCAACATTAAGATTTCTGTCCATCATCGTCAGCAGATAGCTTACCGAAGAATCCTCCCGAATCTCAGACGTATACAGAATGGCAGACAGATCCAGATTGAACGCCGGACGTATTCCATTTAAACTGGTGACGCTTGTATCGCTGACCCACCCATCATCATCCACGATACCGGCCACCGTACTTCTGTTGTTTCTGTATCGTCTTTCAGAAGGTGAGCGCAGCCACCACCAGGTCTTCGAGCCCGCCGACCTTCGTTCTCTGTCATTTTCAAACAGCTCATCCGCTTCCTTCCCCGACAGGAGAAAAAAGAATTCCTCATCAAGAGACGCTGAGCTGTAGTAGTATTTTCCTTCATGCCCGCCTTTGTACGTATAGGCTATCCCGTTCTCCCGTCGATCATCTTTTTCGGTACACGTCGTAGGAAGAATTGCGTCCTTCTCGACCCCATCAGGCCAGTTCAGGTAGAATATGAAACACCAGTTCTGTGCCAGGCTTCCCTCCCATTCAACATTGTCGCTGTCATCGTTATACACGACCATGTCCAGACTGGTATCTGAGATCAGAAGTGCGGCTCCGTTTTCGTTTTTGAGCACTCTCCATAGAATCTGGTCGCCAAACCAGACTTTGCTGTCTTTGCTGATTTTCCCCGAACCCAGCGTAATTCCTGTATTGGCCAGGCCCCCGAACGCCGGAAAGACCATCATTCCGGCTAAGATCAGAAAAAAAGTGAATCGTTTCAGCATCATGATTTTCCCGTCCTCATACACCCTTCTTCCTGCAAGCAACTATCGAGGTATGCGGATGTTTCGTTCCACTTGCCGTATCCATTCGAAATGCGCTACTAATATTAACCTTAATTTTATCCAGTTTTATCAACCCATTCAAGATAAAATTTGTGTATTTATACACCAAATTGTCTTCCCTGTCCCGTATTCGGCGAACAGGCAGGTACTTGAGATTGCGAAGGAAATCTGGATGAAAGATCACCGGAGGACCAGCGGGATCCGCATAAATGGGACAAAAAGAACTTGGCCCGAAGATGGAATTGAATATCCCAACATTTAAGAGCATCGAGGCGTAAAGAGTATTATCTGCATCAAGGAAGATGAACCGGCAATCGGCGAGGGCAGGACAGTAAAGGATAAGAAGAAACGGATCGGGCGGAGCCTCTCGATCGATCCTCCATTCATTCGGCTGTATCGGGCAGGAAAAGTCTCCAGGAGGTATTCCGGATCGCCCATTGGAGAGCGCGGAGGATAAAAGGGTCATCGGGAGCATGCCCCATTTTTCAGAGAGGAGGGGCATCCACAAGATCCGTGTACGGCGTTGCCTGGCATAATAAAAGTCCTGAGGGATCCCCTCAGGACTTTGTCAGGTTTTGATTAGATCAGCGCAAGGATTACGATCTCGGCTGCGTCGCCGCGGCGGGGACCCTTCTTGATGATGCGGGTATAACCGCCGGCACAGTTCTTCTCCGCGTTGCGGGCCTTGTACTTGGGTCCGATCTCACGGAAGAGCTTCTCAACGACGGGGTACTTGACATCCTTGGTGCGCTCACGATAGGCGCTCTTGCCCTCGTCCTCAAGACGCGGCTCCTTGATGTTGTACAGGTAGGCCATGATGCGGCGGCGGGCTGCCAGCTTGCTGGGCGCGTCGTTCTGCACCGTAACCGTGGTCGTCTGTCCCTTTTCGTTGTTGAACTGCTTCTCGACAGAGACGTTGTTATCGCATTCCCTGACGGCCAGAGTGATCAGGCGCTCAGCCATGACGCGCACCTCTTTGGCTTTTGCCAGGGTCGTTTCGATACGTCCGTACCATAAAAGATTGGTTGTCTGATTGCGCAGCAGTGCTTTGCGCTGCGCGGCGGTGCGGCCAAGTTTCCGCTGATTTGCCATAATAATCCTCCTCGTTCAGTCTGCCTCCTGCAACTGCAGTCTCTCACACGGATACACCCCTGACAAATCAGGGGCGTCCATGCCCGCAGCTCCCTTAGGCAGAGCAGTAGTTGTTATTCCTCATTCGCCCGAAGGGCCAGACCCAGCGTTTCCAGCTTCTGCTCCACCTCTTCAAGCGACTTCTTGCCGAGGTTGCGCACTTTCATCATGTCATCCTGATTCTTCTGAACCAGTTCAGCCACGCTGTTGATTCCGGCCCGCTTGAGACAGTTATAGGCGCGGACGGAAAGATCAGCTCCTCAATGGTCATCTCAAGCACTTTCTCGCGATGATCGTCCTCTTTCTCATTGAACCCGATTGTCACAACCTGGTCCGTGAGATCCATGAACAGTTTCAGATGTCCGCCCAGGATCTTGGCGGCGGTGGAAATGGCCTCATCCGGCTGAATGCTGCCATCCGTCCATACCTCAAGGGTCAGGCGGTCAAAGTCTGTGTCCTTGCCCACACGCGTGTTCTCCACGGTGTAGTTCACTTTCCTGATCGGTGTAAAAATGGAGTCTGTGGGAATGACCCCAATGGGTGTGGTGCTGGTCTTGTTGTGCTCAGCCGCCACATACCCCCGGCCCCGCTCGATGGTGATGGTCATGGTCACATCGGCATCCTCGTTGAGGGTGGCGATGTGGAGATCGGAATTGATAATCTCAATCTGATCATCCACGGCCAGCTGACCGGCGGTCAGCTCACAGGGTCCCTTCACATTGATGGTGATAGTCTTGGGGCCTTCGCAGTAAAGCTTCGCCGAAATCTCCTTCAGATTCAGGATAATCTCGGCAACATCTTCCTTGACACCGGGGATAGAGGAAAACTCATGCTGAATCCCTTCGATATGAATGCTGGTGACAGCAACACCGGGAAGGGAGGACAGCAGTACCCGACGCAGGGAATTGCCCAGCGTCTGGCCGAAACCATGCTCCAGCGGCTCTATGACGAATTTGCCATAGTTATCATCCACCTGGACCCGATCAATATGCGGCTTTTCGATTTCGATCATTGTAAAGACTCCTCCTCCTCAAATTAGTGATCAACGGATTAACGAGAATAGAGCTCAACGATCAGGTGCTCAGAGATCGGGCAGTCGATGTCCTCACGTGCCGGCATCGCTGCAACGGTACCCGTCAGGGTCGCTGCATCATAGGTGAGCCACTTCGGGGTGACCACAGCCCGGTCACGCAGCTCCTTGAACATGGTCTGTTCCATGGAACGCTCGCGGACCGTAATCACGTCCCCAACCTTGACGGAATAGGAAGGGATGTCCACTTTCTTTCCGTTCACCTTGATATGGCCGTGCACAATGACCTGACGGGCCATCCGGCGGGTCTTGGCCAGGCCAAGACGGTAGACCACATTGTCAAGACGAAGCTCCAGCAGGCGCAGCAGGTTTTCACCGGTGATGCCGCGCATGTTGGCTGCCTTCAGGTAGTAGCGGTGGAACTGCTTCTCCAGCACGCCATACACAAACTTAACCTTCTGCTTCTCCTTGAGCTGGGTGCCATACTCGGAAACCTTCTTGCGCTTGTTGCCGCCCGGGTTCCGGTTGGAATGCTTCTTATCATAACCCATGACAATGGGGGAAACACCGAGACTGCGGCATTTCTTTGCAATGGGCTCTTTATTGTTCGCCATGTTGCATTGTCCTCCTTACAAAACCTTACACGCGGCGGCGCTTCGGCGGACGGCATCCGTTGTGCGGGATGGGCGTCACGTCTTTAATCATATTTACCTCAAGGCCGGCTGCCTGCAGAGAACGGATGGCGGCCTCACGTCCGGAGCCCGGTCCCTTCACATACACCTCAACCGTTTTGAGGCCATACTCCATCGCAGCCTTCGCGGCGGTCTCCGCAGCGGTCTGAGCAGCGAACGGCGTCGACTTCTTGGATCCGCGGAAGCCCAGTCCGCCGGCACTGGCCCAGCTCAGCGCATTGCCCTGCAGGTCAGTGATGGTAACAATCGTGTTGTTGAAGGAGGAGCGGATATGTGCCGCACCGCGCTCAACGACTTTGCGCTCGCGGCGCTTGCGGGTAGCTCTTTTCAGCTTCTGCTTAGGTGCCATACAAAATCACTCCTCTTTTACCTGGTGGCTTTCTTCTTGCCAGCAATCGTTCTCTTGGGACCTTTACGGGTCCGGGCATTCTGCTTCGTGTTCTGACCGCGAACCGGCAGTCCGCGACGATGACGGACACCGCGATAGCATCCGATCTCCATCATGCGCTTGATATCAAGAGAGACGTCTCTGCGCAGGTCGCCTTCCACTTTCAGATTATGCTCAATGTATTCACGGATCTTGTTGACGTCCTGCTCCGTGAGATCTTTGACGCGGGTGTCAGGATTGACGCCGGTTGCCTGCAGAATCTGCTGTGAGGTCTTCACGCCGATTCCGTAGATATACGTCAGTCCGTATTCGACCCGCTTCTCGCGAGGCAGGTCGACGCCAGAAATACGTGCCATTCTTTTACCTCCGAACTGAATTTCATACAAATACTCTACTGTTTATGAAAAGCCGTCCAGAACACAGGCCGAGCCTGCGCAGCCGCCTGTACGGTCTTTATCAAAGTTGTTTAGCCCTGTTTCTGCTTATGCTTGGGATTCTCGCAGATGACCATAATGCGGCCTTTCCGCTTGATGATCTTGCACTTTTCACAGATCGGCTTCACAGACGGTCTCACCTTCATTGTCCGATTCCTCCTCGATTTTACTCTCAGCCCTTGCTCCGCCAGGTAATTCTACCCCGTGTGAGATCATAGGGTGATATCTCGACTTTAACTTTATCGCCCGGATAAATCCTAATAAAATTCATGCGGATCTTCCCTGAAATCTGGGCGATAATCTTGTGTCCGCCGGCCACCTCAACGCGAAAGTTCGCATTCGGCAGAGCCTCAACGACAACGCCCTCTACTTCGATATTGTCACTCTTGGGCACGCTTAACCCTCCTTATGCATCACCTGAAACGGTTCCAGATGCTTTCGAATCTCGTGATCGTAGATACTAGCCCGGCAAAGAACCCGTTCCCGAACCCATTCAATGGACCCGGATCCGGCTCTGAGATGCCTGATCTTTTTCTTTTTGGGCCGGTCCATCGTCCTCGTGCGGCCATCCGCAATGAGCACCGTGGCATCATCAAGACGCCCCACGATGACGAAAACCCGTCCCATGTCATGACCGGCCGTTGAGACAACGACCTGTCCAACGTCCATTGGAACAAGCATTTCCTCCTCCTGGAACATCAGGCTCCAAGAACGGAAAGGATTGCGGCAAAGCAATCGTCCATTGGAAGGGCACCGTCCACGGTTACCAGCAGTCCGCGTTCTCTGTAAAAGTCAATCAGAGGGGCAGTCTGTGCATGATAGACAGTAAGACGGCTCAGAACGGTCTCGGCCTTGTCATCATCCCGCTGGATGAGGTCAGCGCCGCAGCGCTCACACTTGGTCGATCCGTTCAGCTGGCTGACGTGATAGGTTCCCCCGCAGGCCAGGCAGACACGCCGGCCGGACAGGCGGTCAATCAGCTTCTGATCGTCCACGTTGATGTCAACGACCTTGTCAATGGTGGCAAACGTCGCAAGCGCCTCGGCCTGTGCAACGGTTCTCGGGAAACCGTCCAGGATATATCCCTTCTGACAGTCCGGCTGCGCCAGGCGTTCCCTGACGATATCGATTACCACAGAATCCGGGACCAGGTCACCACGGTCAATATAAGCTTTGGCTGCCAGACCGGTGGGCGTCCCTTCTTTGATTGCCCTGCGCAGAATGTCTCCCGTGGAGATCTGCGGGATGCCCAGCCGTTCGCATACGCGGACGGCCTGGGTTCCCTTTCCTGCACCCGGAGGGCCCAGAAAAATGATATTCATAACTGTACCTCTATCAGACTGCTTAACCAAGGAATCCCTTGTGATGACGAAGTGCCATCTGTGCCTCGATCGCCCGGATGGTCTCAATGCCAACGGAGACGGCGATCAGAACGGAGCTCGCCCCAAAGGGTGCGCTGATGCCGAAGATCTGCGTCAGGAACGTGGGGATGGTGGCCAGCACAGCCAGGAACAGCGCGCTGAACAGCGTCAGGTTTCCGGAAACACGTGCCAGGTAATCACCGGTCTGCTTGCCCTGACGGAAGCCGGGAACGGTTCCGCCGTTCTGCTGCAGATTCTTCGAGATATCCACAGGATTGAAGGTGATGCTGGTGTAGAAGTAGGTAAAGGCAATGATCAGGATCGCCAGCACGATCTGATAGCCAAATCCTCTCTGGAAGGCCGACCACCACTGATTCAGGGCGGAGGCAGGGAAGAAGGCGAAAATCGTGGCAGGGAACTGAAGAATCGCAAAGCCAAAGATCAGCGGCATGACGCCGGTGGAGTTCAGCTTCATGGGGATGTACGTGGACTGTCCGCCGAACATCTTCCGTCCCACAACCCGCTTGGCATACACCACGCCGATCCGGCGCTCACCCATGTCCACATAGGTGATGGCCACGATCATGGCCAGCATGGCCAGCACGATGACGATGACAGCCACAAACGGGACCGTTCCGGCGGCAATGCCGGTGATGGCGGAAACCGCCCAGTTGAACATGTTCGATACGATACCGGCCATGATCAAGAGGGAGATGCCGTTTCCGATGCCCTTTTCGGTGATGCGCTCACCGATCCACATGGCCAGTGCCGTGCCGGCGGCCATGGACAGACCAATAATTACATACCAGATACCGCCGCGGGAATTGGCCCGCATGGCGAATACCAGGCCGACTGCCTGGATGAAGGCCAGGACAACCGTCAGATACCGGGTATACTCGTTGATCTTCTTGCGTCCCTCCGGTCCTTCCTTGGACAGCTTTTCCAGAGACGGAATCGCCACGGTCAGGAGCTGGAGGATAATGCTCGAGTTGATGTACGGGGTAATACCCATGGCCATAATGGTCATCTGTGAGAACGAACCACCGGTCATCATGTTCATGAATCCGAGAATTGAGAACTGATCCAGTGCCGAAGCAACCTTCGACAGATCCATGCCCGGAACCGGAATCACGCTCAGCAGCCGGTAAACCAGCAGAAGGCCGAACGTGTAAAGGATCTTCTTCCGAAGCTCTGCAATATGCCAGGCGTTCTTCATCTTCTCAAGCATATCAGATCACCTCGGCAGTCCCGCCAGCGGCCTCAATCTTCTCCTTTGCTGAGGCGGTAAACTTTACAGCCTTCACCGTGAGCTTCTTGGTCAGTTCACCGTTGCCGAGAACCTTAAGACCGTCGAGTTCCTTGCGGATGATGCGCTTTTCAACCAGCTTTGCGGCATCCACCACGGTCCCCTCGTCAAAGCACTCCAGTGCGCTCACATTGACGGTTGCAAACTCTTTCGCAAAAATGTTATTAAATCCGCGCTTGGGCAGCTGCCGGACAAGGGGCATCTGGCCGCCTTCAAATCCGGGGCGCTTTCCACCGCCGCTGCGTGCTTTCGCACCCTTGTGGCCCTTGCCGGACGTCTTGCCCAGGCCGGAGCCAACACCGCGGCCAAGACGGCGGGGGGCCGTCGTGGAACCCTTTGCGGGTTTCAGCTCAAACAGCTTCATGGTACTCCTCCTTAGTCATTGATCTCAGTCACAGACACCAGGTGCTTTACCTTGAAGAGCATCCCGCGAATGGACGGGGTATCCTCAAAAACCTTGGTGGCATGTACCTTGTGCAGGCCCAGCGCTTCGACAATTTTGATGTGGTTGGGCTTGCTGGAGATCGGTGACTTCACAAGTGTAACCTGTACTTTCATCGCAAACTCCTCCTTCTCAGCCCAGCAGCTCTTCCACAGTCTTGCCGCGCAGTTTGGCAACTTCCTCTGCGTTACGCAGGCTTGCCAGACCCTGGATGGTAGCCTTGACCATGTTGATCGGGTTGTTGGTCCCGTAACTCTTCGTCCGGATATCCTTCACGCCGCACAGCTCAAGCACGGCACGTGCAGGACCGCCGGCGATAACGCCGGTTCCTTCCGGTGCCGGCAGCAGTACCACTTCGCCGGTGCCGTAATGGCCGACTGCTTCGTGGGGAATCGAAGTTCCCTTGAGGCTGACGTTGACCAGATGCTTTTTCGCATCCTCCGCCGCCTTCCGGGCAGCTTCCGGAATTTCCGTTGCCTTGCCGATTCCGCATCCGACACGGCCCTTGCCATCGCCAATGACCACCAGAGCGGAGAACCGCATGTTGCGGCCGCCCTTAACGGTCTTGGAAACGCGGTTGATGGAAACCATCTTCTCCTGGAATTCGCTCTCCGGGCGTCTCTCGCGACGCGGGCCGCGCTCACGGCGGTCGCCACGCTCACGATCCTGCGGTTTCCTATTATTCATATCCTGAGGCATTCCTGTAATCCTCCTTGAATCAGAACTCAAGGCCCGCTTCACGGGCACCTGCAGCAACCTCTGCGACACGACCGGTGTAAATGTACCCGCCGCGGTCAAAGACCACCTGCTTAATTCCTGCCTGCAGTGCGCGTTCAGCGACTGTCTTTCCTACCAGCTTGCCTGCACCCTTCTTGTCGAGCTCATCCAGCTGACCCCGGATCTGGGGATCCATGGTGGAGCAGGAAACCAGAGTCTTGCCTGCCACATCATCGATTACCTGAACATAGATGTGCTTGAGGCTGCGGTACACGCAGAGACGCGGCATTTCGGGTGTGCCGCTGATCTTCCTCCGTACACGCTCATGACGGATTTTGCGGACCTCATTCCGATCACGCTTTGTGAACATTAGCGCTCACTCCCTTTCTTACTTCTTACCGGTCTTGCCTTCCTTACGGCGAATGACCTCATCATCGTACTTGATGCCCTTTCCGAGATACGGCTCCGGCGGACGGATGGCGCGGATATCCGCGGCGATGTTGCCCACCTGCTGCTTGTTGATTCCGGAAACTTCAATCGTCGTGGGGTTCGGCGTTGTGAACGTGATATTGGCCGGGGCTTCCATGATCACCGGATGCGAG
>JAFUBF010000430.1 GCA_017460325.1 Clostridia bacterium
ATCTGTCCTTTGCTCATGTTGCCGCCTTCTTATCAGAATCTCCGGAGTCCTCTATCCGACTGCTTTCCTGTCATCCGCTCCAGGGAATGCGCGACTCCTGCCCCCGGAGCCAGGCAGGACACGTGTCCATGCGAATGCCGCGTTCCCGGCACGTCTCAGGAAGGGAAACCGCAGATCCGGACTCTCTCCGGTCATCGATACCCGGTTTTCAGTCAATGAGAATTTTAAATACCACCGGCAACTCCGATCGGACCCCGGTGCGCAGCTGCAGCGTACGTCCGCGGCTCCACTCAACCGGCTCATCCGACCCAAGCACCGTAATCTCCCGGATCACGCCGTGAAAATCGGCCTCCCGGGCATCCTCGGGCATTCCAAGGGAAACCACCTCATACAGCCCGTCCGCACTGGGCTTCAGGGCTGTCACGTACAGTGCGCCCCTCGCCGTTGTAAAGCGAAAATCAGCCGGGGTAAACGGCTTCCGGTTTGCCTCGCCGAAATGCCCGCCCGGAATCTCCGTGGGTCCCTCCCCGTACTTTTTCCATACGGAGGATCCGTAGACCGCCTCACCGTTGACCCTGAGCCATCGGCCGATTTCCTCAAGGATAGCCGCATCCCTGTCCGGAATGGTCCCATCCGCTTTCGGGCCGATATTCAGCAGAAGACGGCCGTTTTTACTGACAATATCCATCAGGTCACAGATCAGATCCGCTGCCTCCCGGTACTGGTTTCCCTCTGTATAACACCAGGAATTCCGGGCAACGGAGGTATCTGCCTGCCAGACATAGGGCTTCATCTCGGCAAACTGCCCACGCTCAATGTCCGGCACCGCCGTACCGAAGGGAAACGCATCGAACTTGTAATTGATGACCCCCGGCTCTCCCCATTCAGCTGACCGGTTGTAGTAATAGGCCGCCAGCTTTTTCAGATAGGGCTTTGCGCTTCTGTGCTGAATCCACCAGTCGAAATAGAGGATGGAGGGATGATACTGATCGATGATCTCGCAGGTTCTCAGCAGCCAGTCATTCAGGAATTCCTCTGTGGGTTCCGGCCGGCTGGCAATATCCATGTGATCACCTTCCGGCAAGGCCGGCCAGTAAAAATCCCCCCGCCGGAGCGGCTCGCGGATGTCGCTGTCAAAGTCCTTTCCGTGGCTCATGAAAAACCAGTGCTCCATCCGGTGACTGGATGCTCCGGTAATCATGCCCCTGGCCCTGCAGGCCCGGCTCAGTTCCCCCAGCACATCGCGTCCCGGCCCCATTTCAAAGGCATTGTAGTGGGACAGCCGGCTTCTGTACATCTGGAAACCGTCATGGTGCTCCGCCACCGGAATCACATACTGCGCACCGGCCCGTCTGAACAGCTCCGCCCAGGCCTCGGGATCAAACCGCTCCGCCCGGAAGAGCGGAATAAAGTCCTTATACCCAAACGAAGACTGCGGCCCATATGTCCTGACATGATGCTCAAAGGCCCGGCTGCCTTTCATGTACATGTTCCGTGAGTACCATTCGTTATCAAAGGCCGGAACGCTGAAAACGCCCCAGTGGATGAAAATGCCGAA
>JAFUBF010000431.1 GCA_017460325.1 Clostridia bacterium
GACCCGTCCAGGTCTGTCATTCACTGCATGCCGGCCAGGTTCTCCTCACAGAACAGTGTAATGACTTTCCGGATCATTTTCTCGTCCGCTTCGACCGGGAACCCGGCTGCCAGCCAGTACGCATACGGTCCCTCGTTGTATTTCGCCAGGTCTTCGATATTGCTGCCATAACGGAATTCCAGATGATACGTGGTGGCAGGCGTGTCCGGCATCATGAAGAAGTAACGGAATTCACCTGCATCCCCGTCCGCGGTCTCATAGAGGAGTCCGTCCATCATCCCGCCCAGAGACAGCTTTCCGGCATAGGCGTATTCATGGCTGAACACGGTTTCCCCCTTCTCATCTTTTCCGCTGATCACAGTCCCGTCAAAGGTGATGGTTGAAACGCCGTGAATGAACAGGCAGTCAAACGCAGCCCCCTGTGAACCGTCGCCGTAAGCCTCGACTGCCTCCGGGCCATAGAGGGTTCCGTTGCAGGCGCCTTTCAGCATCTCCGCTGCCGCAGGGCCCATTTCGCTCCCCAGTGCCTCGACGCAGGGCGCAAGCCAGATTTCATCATATTGGGCATCCGTGATTACCGGGAAAAGGGCGGTATAGGTGCCTTTGACTGCCTCTATCAGTGCAGCAGCGGTACCGGCTTCATCCTCTTTCGCATAGCTGAATACCAGGTCCGGATATCCGAAAGCGGAAACGGTCACCGTGTACTTTTTCCCCGCCTCGAACAGGGGG
This sequence comes from Clostridia bacterium, assembly GCA_017460325.1. Lineage (GTDB taxonomy): Bacteria > Bacillota > Clostridia > Christensenellales > Aristaeellaceae > Ventricola. Next base: position 730 of record JAFUBF010000431.1, read on the forward strand.
CTTTCATCACCGTTTCGGGCCTTCACAACCCCATCTGCATTCAGGATACCGTTCTCATCCAGGGCAATGAACGTGGACAACGTGCCATGATGGCCCACGATTTCCTGCTCCGTAATTTTCTCCTCGCCCTCCGCCTGAATCAGGACATGTTCAATGTTCTGCAGGTAATCCGACAAAGAACCGCCGGCAAGAACAATCCCCTTTCCGTCAAAGGAAAGATCCTTTTCCGTAAGCCCGCTGCTGAGAATGAAAGACGGTGCCTGGGCAGCTCCCGGCCCGCCTTCAAATGAGGGAGAACGGTATTTACCGCTAGCATCCACCACGTTCACGTAGTAGTAGCCGGCTTTCATGCCGGTCATGTCATTGAACGTGAGGATCAGTTTGTCATCCTCAACTGTTGCAGTGTAAGCATCGACCGGCACTACTTCCTCATTCCGAACGCCCCATCGGATATCCAGTAATTCGAGGTCAAAGTCCTTCGGCAATTTGCTGGTCAGGGTAACGACATTCCCCTCAATGGACGCCACCGGCATAGCTGATCCCTCAACATTCAGGAACGTCTTTCCGGCCCTGCCATTAAGCGCATTCAACACCGCTTCCTGTGCGGCCCCGCTGACCAAAGTGGCACCGGATACGGCATCCGCGCCGGTACGCATGTCCATCGCTCGGACTTCATCCGCCGTCTTGCCGACGAACCTGTCCAGCAGTCCACCTGTGACAGCGACATCAAACTAAGGTCTGTTCTTGTTCTCCCACAGCTCCTCAGTCCCGTCCTGAACGGAATCCCCCTTCCCGGTTCCGTTATCACGGACCGTCGTGATGATGCCGTTGTCGTCCACCTCAACCGTAACTTTCAGGTTGTAAAACGGCGGATGAACAAAAGGTGAGGTTGAAGGATAGTTCCGCTGATCGACGTTTGCATCTCCCGTCAGCGTCCGGTCTGCCAGTGCCAGGCCTGCTGTCAGTGTCAGACAGGACGCCATCAGCAGCGCACTCAAACGATGTGTATTCATGAAAGTCCTCCCTTAATATTGGTGTGCCTTTCGGCACCGTATACCCGACAGAAGACAGGATTGGACAAGCCCGGTGCAAAGCACCGGGCCTTCCTTTCTTGTCGCTTTGGCTTTCGGCGCCGTATGAATGATAGGAAACAGGATTTGACCAACCGGTGCAGAGCACCGGGCCCTGCTTCGGGGGCTGCCTCAAGACAGCCCCCTTCCTTTCTCAGGCAATCGCTGCGCCCAGCTTTTTGCAGGCCTCAAGAGCATCCTCATCCGGCGTATTGTTCGCCTTGACGCTCTCCGCAGCCAGCTTGATGCCTTTCTCGGCACAACGGGCTTCCCAGTTCTCGAGCCATTCACCGGTACCCCAGTCATAACTGCCAAACAGGACCACCTTCTTGCCCACCAGGGCAGGTTCGATGCTCTCCAGCATGGGCTGGAATTCGCCCTCTTCCAGTTCCTCCGAGCCCATGGCCGGGCATCCCAGCGCCACGGCATCAAAACCGTCCACTGTTGTCACCTCACCGCAGGTCAGAAGGCTCACCTCAGCGCCCGCTTCCTTTGCGCCATCCGCCACAGCACCGGCCATCGCCTCTGTGTTTCCCGTTCCGCTCCAAAAAATGACTGCTACCTTGCTCATGATAAAATCCTTCCTTTCTGAATCCGGCCCGCTTCATTCCCTCAGGGACAATGAATCGGACCTTTCATCCCCTTTTCGGGGACCGTTCTGTGCCCGGGCCAAACTTCGTCCCAGGCAATGCACATCCGTTACATGTGCAGCTCCCTAACGCATTCCGTATTAATGAGTTTGTCTTATCTATCTAGTATGGAAAAGAAAAAACTCACTGATTCCCAATGTCCGGAAGAGAGCTCATATTGTTAGTTTTTTCTAACGATGGAATCATAGCATACCCGTTTTCCTCTGTCAACAGAAAAATCTTCTCCATCTGATATCCATCTGATTCCCGTTTCCCCCGGTTTCAGGGGAAACGGGAATCAGATGGTTTTTCAGTCTCACCAGACAGCAACCCTGTCATCCGGTGCAACGTACATGCCGTCGCCGGGCTTTATGTCGTAGAAGGTGTAGAAATCATCAAACTGCGCCAGTGTGGCATTGACCCTGAGATAACGCATCGGGTGCGTGTCTCTTGCTGTCAGTGTCACGACATAGGAATACAGCGCCTGCATACGCCAGATGGTGGCATACTGCCGGAAGAAGGCATCATAATCGAAGTTTTCCTGCAGGGCAGCAATGGCCAGAACGCACTTCATCCCACCCATGTCAGCAATCGCCTCGGTCTGCACCTGCTGGCCGGAGTACTTTGCATTTTCGAACGGAATGAAGCCATCATACCATGATGCCAGTTTCGCCGCACGCGCCTGGAATGCCGCATAGTCCTCCTCCGTCCACCAGTTGGATATTGCACCATCCTTATCAAACTGTGCTCCGTTGGTGTCAAACGCATGGCTGATTTCATGTCCGATAACGGTGCCGATGCCACCCAGTTTCTGCTCGTAAGACATCTCTTCGCTGTAGATTTCGCCACTGAGAATGCCCGCCATGATGTTAATGGAATTGGTCTGCGGATCGTAAAATGCATTCACCTGGGCGGTCTGCATGATCAGCTGATCCCATACATCCTTGTTCACTTTGGTATCAATCAGCTCAGATCTGATTCCAAGCATAAACTCGCTTACCACAGCTTCGGCCGCCAGCAGGCTTCCGTCCTCCTCCGGACCCGCAAAGTTCAGACCGGACCAGTCGCCAAGTTCATCCGGATAGACCGCACGGATGCGCAGACTGTCCAGTTTTTCAATGGCTTTTGCCCGGGTCTCATTGCTGAGCCAGTCTACCGATCCCAGCATATCACGATAAAATGCCACTACATTTGAAATGATGTCCAGAATATCCTGACGCTGCTTTTCGGTGCAGTATGCCTTAATGTACAGGTTATCCATTGGCACAGGCAGCAACCCCAGCACGGTGCTCAGTGCGTAGTCGTCCTCACTGGATTCGCCGGTCACACCCATAATGGCATTTGAGATTGCCTCCACCTGCTTAAACGTTTCCTGGTCCAGCATGACAGACATATCAAGTGCTGCTTTCACGGTCATCCAGTCACGAATCAGAACCACATTATCCTCGCAGTAGATTTCAGGCAATGCCGCAATATAATCCGGCTCTGTCACCATGAACTTGCTGCCGATCTTCAGGCCAAAGCCTCTGAGCATATCCATGATCGGGAAATTGCCTGCCAGCGCTTCCAGCTCTTCAGGGCTGTAATAGTTCAGTATGCTGGCATAGTAATCCGACTGATAATGTGTCGCCACAGGCTTGATATGTGCTGCCATTTTGGTTTCAAACGCAAAAGCATTTTCGATAATCCCGGCAGTTTCCTCAGCACTGTATCCCAGTCGTGTGAGCATATACGTTCCAAGCTGCAGGAAGGTTTCATAGTGCAAATCGCCCGCCTGCGTGCGCTCGGTATATTCAGCTGAATCATTGAGGATCAGCGTGGGCGTTCCAATCTGGGTTATGTAAATATCCGGATCAAGGAAGTCCGTGCCAACGCTCATGAGCAGCGGATAAAAGCGCTCGATATTGTTTCTGTCATACAGATAACTGTTAAGGCTTCCCAGACTGTCAATTGCCCGGATTGCTTCCATGACAGGCATGGCAGGTTTTACGCCCTGGGCGTTACGGTACTCCCAGTCTGTAACCAGTGCATACAGTTTTCGTACCAGTTCAGCATCGTGACCGGTAAGCGTCTCATCCTTCATCAGCGCAATCTGTCGGTCCTGCAGAGTGCGAATGACAGCTTCCACCGAGCCCGTCGAGCTTTCCCCCGCGGGAATCTCGGCCTGGAGGATCCACTCCTTATTGACAAACAGACCAAAGTCATCCCTGAGTTCAGCAGGCGTATCCTTCGTAATGTTTCCCTGGATATCCGCACATACCCAGCGTCCGTCTAGGCTCACACCTTCCTCTGCGAAAACCATGACCGGAGATATGGCCATCAGGGCACAAAGCAGAAAACCAATCAGTTTCTTTACCACGATTACTCCTCCCTTTCCGGCGTACAATGCGCCGTCCATAATACGATAATGCAGCAAAACATCTGTCATTTCAAGGTTTCTGGCATAAGTGGTATTGATTCAGGCATGAGTGGTCCGTTATAATGGAAGCAAATCCTGTATACTGCAAAGCGGAAGAAATATGCACCCCCGTAACGAATCAAAGGAGCGTCTATCATGTCAGGCGGACTCTTTCTGCGAAACTTCTGTGGCTTTGCCCTTCAGTTTGTTCCATGCGCCATGCTTTTGATCGTACCTTTCTATCCATCAGGGAAATCATTTTCAGCGGACATAAAAAAAGCCTTCACGGTTCTGACCACGGTGTCGCTCGCCTTTTCGCTGTGTTATCCGCTCAGTGTCTGGTGGAATGCAAAACTGCCCGACAGCAATCTGGATGACAATCTGTTCATGCTGCTGGCAATCGTCGCTGTCACGGCTCTCTTCATGCGGATTGTTCGCGAGAGCTTCATTCGCAAGTTTACGGTTCTCTTCGCCGTGATCACCTACGCCGACATCCAGTTCTTCCTTTCCAATATGCTGATGGAAGTCC
>JAFUBF010000432.1 GCA_017460325.1 Clostridia bacterium
GAACAATCACGAATTCTAGCAATCAGCATCAAGCTGTCCGCCTGATTAACAGCGGTCTTTCAAAGAACCTGGATAACCGCTGGACCATCAATGAATGGAGGGTTCACACTGACAGGAGTCAAACCAAATCGAGAATGCAGAATGTCACCTCACTGTCCATGCCGGACACGTATGATACCCTTTTGATGACTGTGCAGATTCCCCGGAACTGGGCAGGAGATTATACCCTTGAAATCCGGGTGGACAAAATTTATGTTCGTGACAAGATCAATTTCCAGACAAGTCGTCCACAAAGTTCATCTCGCGCGGCTCTCCCACCTGCCAAGTTCCTGTTCACCGTACCCTCAGCCTTTGCGGAATATGAGAGCTCTGCTCATGCGGATCTCGGCAATTTGCTCAACCTTACCCCCGGCAGTAACGGAAAAGCCGTTATAAAAAACGACAGTGGCGATATAATAAACAACAACATCATGTTCAGCGATAACGTGGACTTTGACATTCTGTCACTCGATACAGAGGTAAAGGACATCGAGCTGAATGTGGATACATGGGTTGACGGTGAGGTGGATATGGCAACGATCTATCTCAATGAAAGCGCTCTCCGTTTCCTTATTGAAAAGCAGAAAAATGTCGTTCTGCGGTCATACGTTGATGATGAAGATTCCCCAAGCTTTGAATGGATTCTGAACAGCACCGAGGAATCTTATCAGCAGTATATGAGAGACGGGACCGGATGGTCACTGGACATTCCCATGTCTGTACTGACCAACGGAAAAAATCCCTATGAGCTCAAAGTCGTGGTCGATACAGGCGATGATGATGAATCCCTGTTTACTAACAACTACGACATACTCTATATGGACAGTTCCCCGATGGTTATTACGCTTGAGCCGGAAGACCGAACAGTCACTGCCGGCAGTGACACGACGTTCACTGTGGCGGTGACCGGAGGACACAGGCCCTATTCCTATCAGTGGCAGGTCCTGATGCCCGGCGGGAAATGGGAGGATATTCCGGAAGCCTGGACCAGTCGTCTGACCCTCCATGGGGTCACGGCCCAGATGAACGGTGCACAGTACCGTTGCATCATCGAAGATGCATCCGGACGTGTCCTGACATCCCGTCACGCAATTCTGAGTGTCATTTCTTCCGATTTGCCACCCACAGGTGACACGCAGAACCTGTCGCTCTGGCTGATCCTGTTCGCGCTCTGTGGCGCATCCTTCCTCATCTTCCTCCTGATGAGGAGAAAAAAACACTGATGCGCTCTGTGCGTAAGCAAAGAAATACCCCTGACAGGCCTCATCCTCCGGATGCGGGCTGTCAGGGGTTTCAGTCATCGGGTCAACATGAAAAAACGGGATCGCACAATAACGATCCCCCATTGATAAAAAGCTTGCATCGGCTGCCCCGCCGGTGCATGCATCTGTCATCTCAGTTCTCTGCGCCATCGGCGCTGCCGGGCGAAGATCGGAATCATCCCGGTGCGCCGCCCGGTCATACAATCGCCGCTTTCCCAGGTAGTTTCAGGGACACCATAACCGCATCCGCCAGCGGAACCTGCCTGATTGCTCTTCAGTCACACAACCGATCATTCACGGAGAATCTGTTTCAACTGTGGTCAAAACTGTGGTCAAAACTGTGGTCAGTCATCTTTGGAAGACAAAAAAAACACCGGAGCGCCCTTGGTTTTCGGACTCCCCGGCAAGTGCGGAAAACAGGACTTGAACCTGCATGAAATTGCTTTCACTAGAACCTGAATCTAGCGCGTCTGCCAATTCCGCCATTTCCGCGTA
>JAFUBF010000433.1 GCA_017460325.1 Clostridia bacterium
GGTGCCGAAAGCCAAAGCGACGCCAAAGGAGGTGGCCCGGTGCCTTGCACCGGTTTGTCAAACAGTGTCCCCTCATCCGTCATACGGTGCCGAAAGCCAAACCGACGCCAAAGGAGAAGAAACCTTGTCTAACTGTCTTACATTTAAAAAGTCCAACTGCAAGAACTGCTATAAGTGCATCCGTCACTGCCCGGTCAAATCCATCCGCTTTTCCGGAAACCAGGCACACATCATTGGCAACGAATGCATTCTCTGCGGTCACTGCTTCGTCGTGTGTCCTCAGAATGCCAAGGAAATCGTCAACGATACTGAGCGGGTCCGCGTCATGCTCCAGAGCGGTGAGAAAGTCTTCGTGAGCCTTGCCCCCTCTTTTATCGCCAATTACCAGGGTGTGGGAATTGAGTCCATGCGCAAAGCCCTCAAGGCGCTCGGTTTTTACGATGTCGAGGAAACCGCGCTGGGGGCCACACTGGTCAAGCGCGAATATGACCGGATTCTCAGGGAGGAAAAGCGTGACATTCTCATTTCCTCCTGCTGTCACTCCGTTAACCTGCTGATTCAGAAGTACTTCCCCAACTGCCTGCCCTATCTGGCGGATGTTCTCTCCCCCATGCAGGCCCACTGCCAGGACATCAAGCAGCGCTATCCGGAGGCCAAATGCGTGTTTATCGGACCATGCGTGGCCAAAAAGGATGAAGCGGAGCACTACACCGGCCTGGTGGATGCCGTCCTGACCTTTGAGGAGCTGACGGAATGGCTGAAAGCCGAGAACATCACCCTCGAGCAGGAAATCCGGGAGGATCCGGAAAGCCTGGCACGCTTTTTCCCCACCACCGGCGGGATCCTCAAGACCATGGAAAAGGATCAGCCGGATTACACCTATCTGGCCATGGACGGCGTGGAAAACTGCATTGCCGCCCTTCAGGACATTGAACGCGGCCAGATTCACCACTGCTTCATTGAAATGTCCGCCTGCGCGGGGAGCTGCATCGGCGGTCCTGTCATGGAGAAGTTCCACCGCAGCCCGGTCCGGGATTATCTCGCCATCTCCGGCTTTGCCGGTAAGCGGGATTTCGACATTGCCCAGCCGGATGCGCGTGAAATCCGGAAGCATTTCGAGACGATTGAACACCGGGCCGCTGTCCCCTCCGAAACGGAGATTCAGAACATTCTGCGCGAGATGGGCAAGTTCAAGCCCAGCCAGGAACTGAACTGCGGTTCCTGCGGATACAACACCTGCCGCGAAAAGGCCGTGGCCATTTATCAGGGCAAGGCGGAAATTTCCATGTGTCTGCCCTATCTCATGGGCAAGGCCGAAGCGGTGACCGACACCATTTCCCGCAATTCCCCCAACGGTATCCTGATGCTCAATGACCGGATGGAGGTGCAGCAGATCAACCCGGCCGCTCTCCGTCTTCTGCACCTGCGCTCTGCCAGCGATGTCCTGGGTGATCAGGTCATCCGCATTCTGGATCCCGCCCCCTTCCTCAAGGTGAAGAATACCGGTCGCGGCATCTTCAACGAGCGGACCTATCTGGCGGAATATGACTGCTATGTGGAGCAGACCATCGTGCTGGCCGAAGAGGGCCGTATGCTGCTTTGCATCATGCGGGATGTGAGCCGGGAGGAAGAGTCCCGCATTGAGCGCGAGGAAATCAGCCGCCAGACCGTCGAGGTCGCGGACAAGGTGGTCGACAAGCAGATGCGCATCGTCCAGGAAATCGCCTCGCTGCTGGGTGAGACGGCTGCCGAGACCAAGATAGCGCTGACCAAACTGAAGGAGTCGATCAGGAATGAATGATTTATGCTGTGATATCGGCTTCCGAAGCATCAACCACGCCGGCGAACAGCTCTGCGGCGATCATGTCGACGTCGTTGAGCAGGATGACGGTTCCACCGTTCTGGTCCTGGCCGACGGCCTGGGCAGCGGGGTCAAGGCCAGCATCCTCTCCACCCTGACCTCAAAAATCATCTCCACCATGCTTGCCGCCGGGCTTACTCTGGATGAATGCGTCAAAACCATCGCCCAGACCCTGCCGGTCTGCTCCGTCCGGGGCGTCGCCTATTCCACTTTCACCATTATCCACCTGATTCAGAACCGCTCCGCGGAAATCATCCAGTACGACAATCCCCATGTCATTATCCTGCGGGATGACAGCAACTGGGATTATCCCAAAACCGAGAGCATCATCGAAGGAAAAAAGATCTACCGCTCCATGATCCGCCTGCAGGAAAACGACGTGTTCATCGCCATGAGCGACGGCTGTCCCCACGCGGGTATCGGCATCAGTTACAACTTCGGCTGGAAGCGGGAGGACATCATCTCCTTCATGGAGGCCATGAATCTGTGCGGCTATACGGCGAAAACCCTCTCCACCGTCCTCATTGACGAGGTCAACCGTCTTTACGGCGGAGAGCCCGGCGATGATGCCACCGCCTGCGTGGTCAAAGTCCGCAAGCGTGTGCCCATGAACATTCTTTTCGGTCCCCCGTCCAACCGGGACGACGGGGAGCGGATGATGAGCCTCTTCTTCTCCAAGGAAGGCAAGCACATCATCTGCGGCGGAACCACCTCCACCATCGCCGCCAAATACCTGAACCGCCCCCTGGTCGCCTCTCTGGATTTTGAGAGCAGCGACATTCCGCCCATCGCCTCCATTGAAGGCGTGGACCTGGTCACGGAGGGCGTCATTACGGTCAACCGTGTCGTTGAATACGCCAAGGACTATGTGGAGGAAAACAGGCGGTACGACGAATGGTGTAATAAAAAGGACGGCGCCGCGCGGATCAGCCGGCTGCTCTTTGAGGAGGCAACCGACATCAGTTTCTACGTGGGCCGCGCCGTCAACCCGGCTCACCAGAATCCGGATCTGCCGATCAATTTCAACATTAAAATGAACCTTGTCCAGGAACTTTCCAAGTCCCTCATCCGGATGGGAAAACGGGTCAAGGTCAGCTATTTCTGAGGTGAATCATGGCAAAATTTGATACGAAAGTTCAGCTGCTCAAGTATAAGGTCCTGAAGGAAGTGGCAAGGCTGGCCTGGGAAGACAAGCTTCTTGACCACGTGATGGACATTCCCAAGACCATTGCCCCCGGCAAGACGCCCACCATGCGCTGCTGCGTGTACAAGGAGCGGGCCATTCTCTCTGAGCGTGTCAAGCTGGCTATGGGCGGCAACTCCGAGGAGCCGCACGTCATTCAGGTCATTGACATCGCCTGCGATGACTGTCCCGCCTCCGGGTATGAGGTAACCGACTCCTGCCGCGGCTGTCTGGCTCACCGCTGTGAACAGGCCTGCCGCCGTGGCGCCATTTCCTTTGATCACAACCATACAGCCCACATCGACAAGTCCAAGTGCGTCGAGTGCGGACAGTGTGCCAAAGTCTGCCCCTACAGCGCCATCGCCAACCGCAAACGCCCCTGTCAGAATGCCTGCAAGATCAAGGCCATCACCATTACCGATGATAACGCCGCCGCCATTGATCATGAGAAGTGCATTTCCTGCGGTGCCTGCGTGTACCAGTGCCCGTTCGGTGCCATTACGGATAAGTCCTACATACTGAACGTCATTGATTTTATCAAGCGGAGCGAAGGAAACACCAAATACCACACCTACGCGCTGGTTGCTCCTTCCATCTCCAGTCAGTTCTCCGAGGTCAAGCTCGGACAGGTCATCGCCGGTCTCAAGCAGCTCGGTTTCCATACCGTCGTTGAGGCTGCCCTCGGTGCGGACATGGTCGCCAACCTCGAGTGCCAGGAGCTGGTGGAAAAGGGCATCCTGACCTCCTCCTGCTGTCCCGCCTTCGTGCGTTATATCAAGACCGCTTTCCCCAACCTGACCCAGTACATTTCCCACAACCTCTCCCCCATGGGTGCCATCGCCAAGTACATGAAGGAGCACGATCCCACGGCCAAAGTAGTGTTCATCGGGCCCTGCACCGCCAAGAAAGCGGAAGTGCAGCTGGACAGTGTCCGCCCGTACGTCAACGCCGCCATGACCTTTGAGGAGCTCCAGGCGCTGTTTGACAGCCGGGATATTGATCTGGCCTCCCTCGAGGAAGATGTCCTTGATAACGCGTCCTACTTCGGCCGCATTTTCGCGCGGAGCGGTGGCCTTTCCGACGCCGTGGCCCAGGGTCTCAAGGAACACAACCTCGCCGATTCTTTCGAATACACGCCCTGTGTCTGCAACGGCATTGAGGAATGCCGCACAGCCCTGCTGAAACTGAGTCACAATGCCCTGAAAGCCAACTTCATCGAGGGCATGGCCTGCGTGGATGGCTGTATCGGCGGTGCCGGCTGCCTCACGCACGGTGAAAAGAACAAGGCCGAGGTTGACAAGTACGGACGCCAGGCACTTGAGAAAACCATCTCAGATGCCATTTCCGTGCTCAGCTGATCCGGAAAAAGCTGCAGATCTCTGCAGCTTTTTTTCTGTTCCCTTGCGCATAATGCCTCAGTAGTGGATGCTTTTCGAGTTGGAATCAAAGAACTCCTTTCCGTCCATCTCCACCAGTTTCCGGTTTAACAGCGCATCATCCGCGGCGCTGTACGGATGGGCCAGGCATTCCTCAATGTGATTGACGACGAAGGAGAAACTTTCAAAGTTTCCCGGCGGGACAAGGGTATCCACTCCCAGGCTCAGTGCATATTTTAAGGCGGCAAGCCCGAATTCCGTGTTTTCCGCGTCAATCGGTTTGCACCAGGACTTCGGATAGCGTGAACTGTACCGCTCCGCCTCCGAGTCCCATTTCCGCTCCACAAAGGACTTCATGCTCAGAATGCCCATGCCCTTTTTCTTCGCCGTCTCCAGCAGTCTCGATCCCATTCCGTGCTTCCTGTGCATCATCCAGTTGAACGGGAACAGAACCGTATCGAAGTCAAAGCGGCGAATGGCCTCCAGGGCCACCTCTTCGCTGTGGGCAGTGATTCCGATATGACGGATCTGGCCCAGTTCCCTGAGCCCCGGCAGTAATTCCATGATACCGCCCGGACCGAAAGCCGTTTCGATATCACTCATTTGGGACAGGGCATGCATCTGATAATTGTCGAAGTAATCCGTATGCAGCAGTTTCCTTGATTCATTGAAGAGCCGCTCCGCCTCCCTGGCTGTACGCGCTTCCGTTTTGCAGGCCAGATACACCTCGTCCCTGTACGGAACGAGGGAATTCCCCAGTTTCAGCTGAGCATCCCCATATGTGGGGGCGACATCAAAATAATTGACGCCCTGTTCAATCGCCCATTCTACATAGCGATCCGAGTCCGCCTGATCAGCATCCGTTGAGACAATTCCTCCGTAAACCACCGCAGAAACATTCATTCCCGTCTTTCCCAGCTTTCGATACAGCATGTCGTTTCCCCCTTTATTCCTGCTTCGGCTTTCGGCACCGAATGATTGAAATGGGACATGGTTTGGCATACCGGTACGCTTTGCCCACGCCCACTCAGGCAGTCATCTGTCCCTGGACCGGTTATACTCCCATGCCCAGTTCCAGACACAGGTGTTCATACCTTTCACGTTCTTGTTCCTTGACGGCCTTTGTCGGGTCATCCAGGGTATGATGCAGCACATCCGCATCCTTCAGCACCTCATCCATAGGCGAATCAACCGTCTCCTTATCGCTGTGGTGCCAGATTGCCGAGCAGATAATCTCCGTTTCCTCCGGCGTGGTCAGTTCCGCCTTTTCCAGCAGCTTTCTCACATAGGCAGATCCCAGATGGGCATGATCCTCATAGCTTCCCTTTTTGTACGCGTACACATCATGCAAAAGCCCTGCCATCGCCGCCAGTTCCGGATCTTCTCCCCGTCTTTTGGCAATGATCACCGCGGCCAGGGAAACGCCGTGCAGATGATCCATCGCCCTGGCGTACTTGTCATAATCCTCCATGTCCTTCAGTTCCCGATGGACCCGTTTCTGTAAATCCTTAATCCTGCTCATGCTGTTCCTCCCCGCCAATCATGGCCTGCCGTTTTTCCTGTGAAACGCGTTCTCCGAATCCCCCAGAGTTTGCGTGTCAGAACACGAAAACCGCTTTCAGAATTCTCTTCCCGCTTTCCGTTTTCATGATCTTCCGCAGGAAGTTCTGTGCATTCTCGTGGCCGTATCCGTTCTCTGTCGCATTGGCAATATAATCCGCTTCAACCAGAATCTGATAATCCATGCCATCTATATCCGAAAAGGTGTGATGGTGTCCGACCAGAAAGGCAACGCGCCCGATCTGCTCATCCGACATTCCTGTATCCGCAAGAAAGTCTCTGACCATGATCTCGCCTTCCCGCTCCTGATGTTTGCCGTTCGTGTTCCCGTACTTTTCGCGGCAAAGCGGACAGGCAATGTCATGCGTAATCGCCGCCACCTCAAGAATAAACTGCGCGTTCCTGTCCAGGCACTCCAGTTCCCCGATGGTTTTTGCATAGGTCCAGACACGGATCAGATGATCGATGTCGTGGATGTTCCCATCCGAAAAGGCCATCATCTTCTCCATCACCTGTGCAACCGTGGGACCATGCTCACGGCGGTATTCCCGGACCATTGCATTCAGAAAATCTGAAAGCAGTGCGTTCATCCCGGCGTAATCAAACTCAAGGAGCTGCTCCGCCGTCTGCACAAATCGTCCCCTGCCGCTCAGGCATCCCCCGGCATTTTCGATTCCGGCCGCCACGATACCATGCGTAAACTCCATGTGCGTCTGGAAACCGTAAACATATCTGCCGTAACGCACAATCTGCCGGGGACAGCCGTCACTTTCTGCGATAATCACACTGTCCTCTGTCAGTCCCGGCATATCGTTGTGCCATTCTCCGGCAGGAAAGGTGTCCCCGAATGTCGCAAAGAAAGGATCTGCTTTCCCCGCCTCAGTGAGTCTCGCCTCAACCGCTCCGATCTCCCGTTCGGGACTGTGGGCATACCTGGCTCCCAGCGCTTCCCCCAGGAGCTGTGCGCCGAGGCAGACACCAATGACCATTTTCCCCTCTTCCACACATCGGCGAATCAGGGCTTTCTCCCGCTCCGCATCGAAATACTCACATTCTTCCCTCGTCGTTGCGGGGCATTGACCTCCACCCAGAACAATAAGCAGTTCCGCGTCAACACGCTCCGGAACAGGTTCATATTCCCAGCTCTTTGTTATACTGACGCCGTAACCGTGCCGCTCCGCCCAGCTGAGATACTCGCCGGGCAGAACCCACGAATCCTGCTGAATAAAATGTACCCTCACCCTGTCCTCCAGATTTCTGATTTATTGATGTACCCGGGCTCCTGCCAATTGTGTATTGTACCAGAAAACCGCTTCGGTTTCATGCCCTGTCCGAAAAAAGCTCCCATACTGACTTGAGGTGATATCCGGCTAAGCAGACATCATTTCACAGCCCCCACATCAAGATGAAACATCTCTTTCAGCGAGGAAATGGTCTCCCTGTCACTCTTCAGCCTGGGCTCTGTCAAAAGCCCCTTTTCCGCATTATGACAAGGGGTTCAAAAGCTACTGATGGCTTCACTTTTGTCCGCCTACCAGTAAGATTTTCATCTTACAGACTATGTCACATAGTCGATACCCCATAGGGGCTAGATTTATAAAGTTGCTGACAGCCCATGATCAGGATGTCGGATAATTA
>JAFUBF010000434.1 GCA_017460325.1 Clostridia bacterium
ACATCAAGGACTCGGAACGCAAGGGCATCGTCATCATTCACCAGGAACTGGCACTGGTTCCGGAGATGACCATAGGCGAAAATATGTACCTTGGAAATGAACGGGGCCATCGGTTTGCCATTGACTGGAATACGACCTATGCCGAGGCGGATAAATACCTGAGGATGGTCGGTCTTGAGGAAAGCTCCAAAGTACAGGTCAAAACCATCGGCACAGGCAAGCAACAGCTGGTTGAGATTGCCAAGGCGCTGGCCAAAAAGGCCAGGCTGCTGATCCTGGATGAGCCGACGTCTTCCCTGAATGAGGAGGATTCAAAAGCCCTGCTGGATCTCATGCTCGGTTTCAAGAAACAGGGCATGACGATGATCATCATTTCCCATAAGCTCAATGAGGTTGCCTATGTGGCGGATAAGATCACAGTCGTCCGCGATGGGACGACGATTGAAACCATTGACAATCACGGAGCGGAGCCGGTCAGCGAGGAGCGGATCATCAAGGGAATGGTTGGACGTGAGATGACCAACCGTTTCCCGAAACGCGAGAACGTGAAGATCGGGGATGTACAGCTGGAGGTTGAGAACTGGACGGTTCATCATCCGCTGTATCCGGAACGGAAAGTGGTGGACAATGTTTCGATCAATGTGCGCAAGGGCGAGGTCGTCGGGATCTACGGCCTGATGGGCGCCGGCCGGACAGAGCTGGCCATGAGTATTTTCGGGCAGACGTGCGGAGCCAATATTTCCGGAACCCTCAAGATTGACGGGAAACCCGTCCGGATGCGCAAGAGCGCAGCGGATGCGATTCGCCACAAGATCGCGTATGTGACGGAGGACCGCAAGGGGAACGGTCTGGTCCTTTCCCAGTCCATCCGTGTCAATACCTCTCTGGCAAACCTGGATCAGGTTTCCAGCCACAAGGTCATCGATCAGGATAAAGAGCATGCGGTTGCCGAGGATTACCGGAATAAACTCAAAATCAAGACACCGTCGGTTGAACAGCTGGTAGGCAATCTTTCCGGCGGAAACCAGCAGAAAGTGCTGCTGGCCAAGTGGATGTTTGCCGGCCCGGACATCATGATTCTCGACGAACCGACCCGCGGTATCGACGTGGGTGCGAAGTATGAGATCTACTGCATCATCAATGATCTGGCGGCAGCCGGGAAATCGGTCATTATGATTTCCTCCGAACTGCCGGAGGTCCTGGGCATGAGTGACCGGATCTATATTATGAACGCCAGTAAGGTGGTTGGCGAGATGCCGGCCTCCGAGGCAACGCAGGAAAACATCATGGCGGCCATACTTAAATCAGGAAGGGGTGAATGAGGATGAAGGGTGTTTCGATCAGTGAATTCCTTAATAAGTATACGATGATTCTGGCCCTTGTCCTGCTTGCGATCGTCTTTTCCATTACAACACAGGGGAAAATCCTCTATCCGCAGAACATTAATAACCTGATTTCACAGAACGGATATGTGTTCGTTCTTGCCGCCGGCATGCTTCTGTGCATTCTGACAGGCGGAAACATTGACCTTGCCGTCGGTTCCGTTGTCTGTTTTGCCGGCGCCATCGGGGCGGTCATGATGAACAGCGGAATCAATATCTGGATTGCGGTTGTGGTCATGCTGCTGACCGGTCTGGCCATCGGCTTTTTCCAGGGATTCTGGATTTCCAAAATCTATGTTCCGGCCTTTATCGCCACGCTTGCCGGCATGTATGCCTTCCGCGGACTCTCCAACGTGGTTCTGCAGGGGTATGCCGTGTCCATTACGAATCCGACCTTCCTGAATGTATTCGGAGGCGGTGCAGACTGCTATATTCCGGATTTCATCGGAAAGAGCGAATCGTTTAACATGACCTGCATGGTGGCCGGTATTGTGATTGCGGCGATTTACGCGATCATGACTGTTC
>JAFUBF010000435.1 GCA_017460325.1 Clostridia bacterium
GCCTCGCTCGGAGCTGACGGTTCAACTGCGCACCTTGTATCCCTTTTTACCTCTTTACTGATCGGCCTGGGTGCCGGCATCAATGTTCCGATTGCCCGCCACTATGGAGCCGGTCAGCCGAAAGGTACGGAAAGTGCTGTTCACACCGCCCTGGTGATTTCCATCCTGACCGGAATCGTAATCTGTATCGCCGGATATCTGCTGGCCAGGCCGGTGCTGGTCCTGTTCGGGACCAAACCCGAACTGCTTGCCGGCGCCGTTCTGTATGTCCGCCTGTACTTTCTCGGGATACCGGCTATGGCCGTTTACAATTTCGGCAGTGCCGTTTACGACGCCGTCGGCAATCCCCGGCGTCCGCTGTTCTTTCTTTTACTCGCCGGCATCCTCAACGTCCTCCTCAACCTCTTTTTTGTCATCGTTCTTGGCTGGGATGTCGCCGGTGTTGCCGTCGCCAGTGCCGTCTCACAGATCATGGCAGCCGTTCTGGTTCTCCGGGCGCTGATGCGGGAAACGGACTGTTTCGCCATTCATCTGAACAGGATCCGCATGGATCCGGACAAAGTCTCCCCGCTCCTCTCCATCGGCCTCACCTCCGGACTGCAGACGGCCATTTTTCCACTGGCAAACCTCTTTATCCAGTCCGGTGTCAACCGCTTTGATGCCCTCATGGTCGCCGGAAATGCTGCCGCCGCCAACGCTGACAGCATCGTCTACGGAACAATGGACGCGTTTTACATTGCCTGTTCCAGTTTCATGAGTCAGAACTTCGGTGCCGGAAAGAAAGACCGCGTCATCCGTTCCTATCTCTGGTCACTCGGCTGGTCCTTCGGCAGTGCCTTTCTTATCGGCCTTGCCCTTTTTCTGCAGGGACCTTCCTTTCTCGGGATTTTCTCATCGGATCCGGCGGTCATCTCCTGCGGTCTGCTCCGGCTCAATATCATGGCCTTTTCCTACCCGTTTTCCGCCTTCATGGACTGCACCATTGCCGCCTCCAGATCTCTGGGGCTCACGACTGTTCCAACCGTGATCGTCATCTTTGGTTCATGTCTGTTCCGCATTCTGTGGGTAAAGACGGTCTTTGCACACTTTGGCACCATTCCCTCTCTGTACCTGCTCTACATCTTTTCCTGGGGAATCACAGCCGTTTTTGAAATTCTGTATTTTGTCAGAAGCTGGAAACGGATCTCCCGAAGGATGGACCTGTATCAGGATCGGTGACCCTTTTTTCAGAAAGACGCGGGCAAAGTCCGCACCGGTTCGCCAAACAATGTTTCATCTCAATCATACGGTGCCGAAAGCCAGGGTAAAATGAAAGGAGATTTCCTTGCAAAAACTGAAACTGAAAGCACAGTCCTTCATCGAAAAGCATCCGCGTCTCGTAAAAATCCTGATCACGCCTGATCTCAGGACCGATGCCAGCCTTTACCTTTTCTCCGGAATCAGTCTTGTCTGTACGCTCACCTGTATCCTTTCCGGTTTCTTCTCCAATACCAGATGGTTCACGACCCTCGGTGTTTTCAACTTTATTCTTGCTCTCATCCGTCTTGTACCGGCCTTTGCCATGCGCCGCCGGATCGAACATCCGCTGCCCCCGGAGCAGCGTGCTGCGCAGGATGCCCGGCTCTGCCAGATTGCCGGCATCCTGCTGCTTTCCGTCAATCTGGCCTTTATCGGCATTACAGCGGAAACCATCATCCGGAATCACGCCCTTCACTACCATCCGATTATTCTGTTTTTTCTTGTTCCCTTTTCCTTTATCAGCTTTATACTCCTGTCCATTGACGTCATCCGAAAACGCAGGGAGGGTGCCACACTCAACCGTTGCCTTCGGATCATCAACATGTCGATCGCGATGGTCTCCCTGTACATCACGCAGACGGCAGTTCTGGCCACCTATGTCTCCAATGAACTGGCCCGTCTCGTTCTCCACCTGATCTCCTCCAGCCTGATCTTCCTAGTGCTGCTCCGCCTTTCGGTCAACCTGATTCTCACCGCCCGGAAGGCCCTGCATCAGGGCACAACGGATCATCCGTAATCAAGAACTGCCGTATGTCCGGCAGTTTTTTTCCTGCTCACAGACAAGTTCCCGGTCAGTCCTGCTTCGCCTGTCCTGCACTGGACTCATTCCGCCTTCCAGGTCACCGATATGGCGAGATCATCATAGGAATCCACCTCCAGGAAAAACACCGCCTTCCTCCCATCCACGTGGTATCCGTTCTCCCCGGAAATGTCGATCTCCTCCCCATTGAACATCACCCGGTCAATCCCATGCGCATCATCCGGCTCAAGGACGCAGGAAACGCGTTTCCCATTGGGGACATCATATTCCGCCACTGTACCAGGTTCCCCCGATTCATAGGTGCTCCCGTCCGCACGAAGGCAGACCTGCCCGCCAGGTCCGGCACTCAGGCTCACCACATGCGTCAGTCCACCGGGCATAATGTACGTTTCAAGCGGCTGCGTATTCGTTCCGGCGCTGGAAATAAACCGGATCCGTGTTCCCGTTGTCTTTCCCACAAAGGCAATGCCGTAATCATACCGATCCCCGGAGGGTGCATTCCCGATAAACTGGTTTCCCCGGACAACAAACGGGGAAGTATTGGGAAAATGCAGGGATGAAAGCAGCGAATCTTCATCAATGACGGCCGTTTCGGAATACAGATTATACTTTTCCGCATCGACAACCTCCGAGACAGCCGCCCGGTTTCCGTCCTTTCGGCTGTTGTTTATCCCGTTTGCCGTAAACAGGAATCCTTCCTCCGTCTCCGTATCAATCACACATTCCAGATCATACAGGATACCAATGTGTTTTCTCTGGTCCATGGACAGAGGAGAGAGCATGATTTCATTTCCCGGCGCACTGTTCAGCCGGCAGATCATCAGCCTGTCCAGGTATTCCCCGTTGCCCTTCCGTCCGAAAACAGTAATCTGTGTGAAATTCAGATGAAAATCCACTCTTCGCCCATCTGAAAGAATGGCCGCATCCGAAAAGGTCAGCATCACGGACCCGAGTTCCGACGCCCCTTCCCGTACCGGGACATGTTCCGCCAGAATGCACCCGTTTTCCTCCAGTACAAAAGAACAGTCCCCGGCCGGTTTCTGCTCCATGCGGACCAGCTCAGGACACAGCCTGTCCGTGTCGACCCGAACACCCGAAACAGGCGCTGAACGGGCAAAATCCCGAATCGTCCCTGCTTTCAGTTTCCGAAGCTCCGCAAAAGCGGGTCCGGTTCCGCCTGCCAGCAACGCACAGGTCAGGAGACACGCCAGCATTCTCGGGATTCCCCGCATCCTTTTCCTCCTTGTTGCTCCGACTTTCGGCACCGTATGACTGACAGATACAACCTTTGATAAACCGGTGCGGTGCACCGGGTCCTGTCCTTCCGAAACTGCTCAACAAACGTCCTGTTTCAGCTTTCCTTCTCCCCGTTATGGACTTCCCTGATGATCTCCTGAAAGATCTGCGTCAGTTCGGGCTCATCCGAAAAACAGAAATCGCGCGTATTGGTGTTGTCAAAATCGAAAAATACCACCGCCTTCAGCTGCGGATTCTCCTCAATTAACGGAAGAAGGCTTCTGAAATACGCTTTTCGCGCCGAAAGATCGTCATTGGCATACGCGAATTCCGACAGGATCTGCGGTTTCCCGTACGCTTTATGGCTGTCCCTGATTCCGGCTCTGCGGTAATAGTCCCCGGCATCCTCATAGTGAACATCGTAATATTCCTTCACCGTCAGGTTCAGCGTTACCCCCACGTAATCCACGTATTCATCCCCGGGATAATACGGTTCTGCATACGGATCCGCATGATTCGGTGACCATACCCATTTGATATTGGGACAGATTGTGCGTCC
>JAFUBF010000436.1 GCA_017460325.1 Clostridia bacterium
AGGAGGCATTGCCGCGGAAGATGTCCAGGGTCCCATCCTGGAGGCCTTTCATGGACACATCCTCGCCTCCCAGCATCCCGTTGATGTACAGGTCGATGGCCATTGTTCCGCCCGAAAGTTCATTCAGTTTCTCGACAAACGCATGTGCGCCCACTGTCGCACCGTATGTCTCATCACAAACCTCGTTCCACATAAGTGTCGTATTGGCAGAGGCAACTGCCGCAGACACGACCAGCACCAGGAAAGGTAACAGTATCCGTTTTAGCATTGTTTCTCCCTCCTCTTAATGTTGCTTTGGCTATCGGCACAGTATGATTGACAGGAAAAATTATCTGACAAACCGGTGCAGAGCACCGGGACGTCTTCTTTAATGTGGTCTTGGCTTTCGGCACCGTATGGCTGATGCGGGACATGATTGGACAAACCGGTGCGAAGCACCGGGCCGTCTCCTCTGTTACTCCGCTTCAGGTGTATAGAAGGCGCATCCGTCACGTCCTGCCGCTTTGACCCGGTAGAGCGCGCGGTCCGCTTTTTTAAAGAGGTTCTCCCCCTCTCTGATCTGGTCTGAGAACGCCACACCGACACTGATGGTCACTGCCGGCGTTCCGCCCTCCGGTTTTCGGAGAATTTCCGCCGCGTCATGAATCTTTCTGGCCAGAACCTCTTTCATGAAGGAGGTGGCGTTCATCATGATCACGGAGAATTCATCCCCGCCGATGCGGCAGACCTTGTCCGCATCCCGGAATGAACTGGCCAGAACATCCGCCACACGCCTGAGCACTTTGTCGCCCACATCATGTCCGTATGTATCGTTGACCTCCTTGAACAGGTCCACGTCGATGATCACCAGCGCCACATTTTTCCCTTCACTCTGCACCCGCAGTTCATCATAGCTGTTGCGGTTAAACAGGCCTGTCAGAGCATCGTGCGCAGCCTCATAGCCCAGCTTGTTGTTGGCAATCTCCATTTCCTCATGCATCCGGTTGTAGGTGTCCGACAGGAACCGGATTTCCGACGCACCCCGAACATCCTGCCGGATCCCGGAGGAGATTCCGCTGATGAGCCGGTTCAGCGGATAAATGACCAGGCTCATGACGAAAATACAGACCATGAGAAGGGTAATCATCATGGCAATGATCAGGTGCTGCTGATGCTGCAGAAGTTCCTGAAGCCGCTCCGAAGTTTCCAGATGCTTTTTTTCCACCACCGCGATCAGAGCCGTCTTACAAAGACCGATCCGGATGTCCACCTGGTTTTTGAGCAGCGTGTAATCCTTGTTAAACAGCAGATCAGTGGCTTTCCTCTTCTGTTCCGGATGGGACATGGCCTGGTCCTCAGATGTCAGCTCCACCTCACGCAGTAGCGCCGGATACTTCTCGATGTCATATTCATACGCCTCAACGGAGAGCCGCATGGCGTAGTACTGCACCTGCATCATCCGGTCACACAGCGTCAGTGCGGTGTTCAGATGCTTCATCATCTGCTCGTCCACCAGACGGCTCTTGATGGATTCCAGCGCCACATCCTTCGATTTCTGCACCTGTACCTCGTTAAAGTACAGGATCACCTCCTCCGGGCTGCCGGTAACGACAAAATTCCGGGCCCTTTCGGACAGATCATTGATGACATCCCAGATGGCGTAGACATCATTCTGGCAGTCGATGTATTCATCCGTTGCCGCTTCCATGTCATTGTACCGTTCGGTCGTATCCCGCATGGCAATGAACAGAAAAAAAGATATAACAATTCCGATACAGAACATGCCCAGTATTACGGTCCGCAGGGAAATCCCGTAATGCCTGCCTTTCTTCTTATCGGCCATAGACTGTATCCCACCTCCAGAACAGGTTATTTCAAATCAGACATTTCCCCGTTTCAGGGATTTTACCGGCCTCTTTCAGGTGGCATTATACCCCTTTTATCCCCCGCTCACAAGAGCGGTGCATGTCACGGTTTCAGCGTATGCATTACTGTCCCCGCCAGAGTCTTCCAGACAAAACCGCCCTCCGTCAGCAGCATATAGCCCCGCCAGGAATCGTCCTTGGGAATGGAAACAGATCCCGGATTGAGATAAAGGTTGTCCCTGCCAAAGGGTGTCCAGGCGGGAACATGGGTATGTCCGTGAAGGAGAATGTCCCCGGGCATCAGGGAAGGGGGCTGCTGCATATGGAAGTGATGTCCGTGGGTCACAAAGATTATCCGGTCTTCAAAGGGAATCAGGGCATATTCGGCCATGATGGGAAACTCCAGGACCATCTGGTCCACCTCGGTGTCACAGTTCCCCCGGACGCAAAAGATCCGTTCCTTATGCTCATTCAGCATCCGGATGACCTCTTTGGGCTGATACGAATCCGGCAGATCATTTCTCGGGCCGTGGTAAAGCAGGTCACCCAGGAGAAGGAGGCGGTCTGCCCCCTCCCGCTCCATGGCCAGGAGCATCTGGTTACAGTACAGGGCAGAGCCGTGAATATCCGAGGCAATCATGATATTTTGCACGTCCGTTATCCTCTCTGTTCCTTGATTTCGCCGCTCCGGTAAGCCTGGATCAGCTGCAGCAAATCCTTGATGCGGCCCTCAATGACCCGGCCTTCATCCGTATCGGAAATCAGCATCCGGTGCTCCAGCCGCCTCACC
>JAFUBF010000437.1 GCA_017460325.1 Clostridia bacterium
CCGTTAGAGGATCAAATAGTCTGATTGCAAATCTACCCGTGGCACTATCTATGTGTCATGGGATAGGCGTCGTGCCATAAATTGGTCCATGTTTCTTGCTGTGCCCCGCTATACAGGGGAGGTAAGGATGTGAACAGTAACCTGCAGGATTCGCGATCGGAACATTCTGCGCAATCCGAATGCGGTGATTTTGTTTTCAGGGGCTGCTGTGCTATAATGGCGGCGGTGGACCCTTTCGAATATTACGAGTGGAGGACAACATGAGGAAAACAAGAAAAACGATGATCATTTCTCTGTGTCTGGCCGTCTTGTTACTCATCTGTACGCCGGCTCTTCTTTCAGCTGAAGCCGTCCGGGTACCTGACGACGAACTGATGAACATTCCGGTTTATCATGAGCCGGAACTTGGCGGCGTCTTCATTGACGTTTCGGCAGACAGGTTCCTTGAACTGGGATTTGCGTATGGGGACAGTGTAAACATCGCATTCTCCAATGGGTATTCTCTCGAGGATGTTCCCTATTTCAACGGATACTATGTCCGTCCTGGAGATATTCTGGTGACGGGGACTTTCGGGCTGAGATACTTAAAAGTATGCATCAATTACGGGGAGGATGTCTGGACGAGAGCGAACCTTTCTGAGGGCGACACGGCAGACATCAGCATGTGTGAAAAGGCGAAATACCTGAATATACAGAATATCGCGAGCGTGGAGCTGGTGAATGACCGTTCCGCCTTTTCAAGTGATGAGGTCTTTGCCAATTTTCGAAGCCTGAAAGGCGGCAATCTGAAAGAAGATTATCTGTACCGGTCTGCCTCCCCGTGCGATAACGTATACAACCGCGCCCACTATGCGGCTAAACTGATGACAGATGCCGGGGTCCGCTTCATACTCAACCTTGAGGATGGAGAGGAAAAGATAAACCAATATAAGGAGAAAGACGATTTTGATTCTCCCGGGTTCCAGGCCCTGTATGAAGAGGGGAAAGTTGCCCTGGCCCCGATCACGACAAACTATACATCAGAGGAGTTCAGAAGTGGCCTCATCGACGGGCTGAGAGCCCTGGCACACAGCGACGGCCCCTACCTGATCCACTGCATGGCAGGAAGGGACCGGACCGGATTTGCCTGCATGCTGCTGGAGGCGCTTGCCGGGAGTTCCTGTGATGAGATCATTGATGACTACATGATCACGTATCAGAACTACTATGGTGTGACAAAGGAAGGCGATCCCGAAACGTACGGGCTGATTAGAGATATCAACATCATTCCCATGATCAGTTTCATGGCCGGCGTAACGGAGGAGGCCGTTCAGACGGTGGATTATGCCGCAAGTGCGGAGCGCTACCTGAAGGAGGGCGGAATGAGTGAGGAGGATATCCGCCTGTTGAAAGCCGCGATTCTGAAATAACCGCAGTCCTGTCCCGGCCACGCTCACAGTCGGGGAATATGCGATCATGGTGCTGTTGCCCGGAAGGACTCGGATGAAAAAGAAAGACTGCAGGAGCCGGCAATCCCGGCTCTTTTTTGCGTCCTGGGTAATTGTCCGTGAAGTGTGTATCCGTAAAATAACCGGGGCGGGTCATGCCTGTGTCAGATTGGAACATCCAAATGGCCGGAACCAGTCCGGATGGATAAGGGGTTCAGAGGCACGTATGCCGAAAAAACGGGTAAGAATAATACGCAAAAAAAACATCCTGAGAATGATCAGACGGCTATAATTCGGCAAATGAAAAATCGGAAAAAGTACAGTAATATCAGGAAGATACCCGAAATGTATCTACAAATATACCCGGGAAAGAAATGTAACCTGTGCCGTGACCGGAATGCCGTAAATCGCTGCGTCACAGACAGGGAAAAGGAGTGCGATCCTGGTGTAACGGGGGGATGTGTCCTCTGTCCCGTCCCGGTTTTCAAAGCGATGGAACCAGGTTGGGACTTTTCATTGTCTGTCCGTCGTGCTATAATGCAGATATCCTCAGGAATGGAATGTTTACAGACAGTTACGGCATTTACGATTGCATCACAGGACGGGATGCCTGTCTGTAGATGAGACAGATGTCCGGGCGGAAGGATTTTCCTGACCGTCGACGGCACCAGATTCAGGGCGGCTGTTTCTCTGTACACGGAAGGTCCATCGGGGCTTTTCGGAGACAGAGGTGGACAGAGGACAATGGAACGGGAGCCGGGTCACTGGACAGCAGGGGATATTTGGTCGGCAAAATAAGGAACTGGCAATGTGAGGAAGAATGCATATGAAAAAAATCGGTCTAGTGCTTTTCATCAGTCTGCTGATGCTCTCTCTGGTGTTTACGGGAATAGCAGAAGACAACACACCGATCCTGGGACCCGGCGGAGAGAATCCGAACTCAGATGATTCGGATGTTCCGATCCTGGGACCTGGCGGAGAGAACCCATACTCAGATGATTCGGATGTTCCGATCGTCGGACCCGGCGGAGAGAATCCCAATTACGATCCTCAGCCGATTATTGATCCGGCGATCCACGTCCATATGTATGTGCAGACCAGCGGTGGACATCTGAATGTACGCGCCCGGCCGGAAACAGGGGCACGCATCGTCGGAAGGCTTGAATACGGCGAGGAAGTGCTTGTGACCGGTTATGCGGAGAACCGGACGTGGGCGAAGATTCTGTATGGCAGTTCGGATGCCTATGTGCTGGCCCGTTATCTCAGCACGGTTCTCCCGAAGCCCCTCCCGACGGCGACTCCGTATTATCCGCCGTATCCGTATCCGACGGAAGCACCGTACTATCCGACGGAGCCCCCCTATTATCCGTATCCGACGCAGCAGCCGTATCCGTACTACACGGAGTCGACCATTACGGATCTGAACAACCAGTTCTCCGGCATGGCGTTGACCGGAAGCAGCGCGTATATGGTCAACACGCATCCTGCCCGCGTTGGCGGATTTGTACCGCTTTACTGGGCACCTGACACCGGATCCATGGTGCAGCGTTACTGCTATGAAGGGGAAGGCTTCGTGGTACTGGCCTATAACAACACCTGGCTGCAGGTGCGGGATACGGCCAGCGGATTTACCGGCTATCTCATGCGGGCGTTTGCCTACTGATCCCTTGCCGGATCATGAACCGGAACGGAAACGGTTTATTCAACAGGAGGAAGTATGAGAAAAATCTGTATATCGATCATTTTGGTCATTCTGATTTCCTCTGTCTGTCTTTTCGGCATGGCAGAGAACGTCCATCAGGTTACGCTGGAAGGATTCCGTGTAAAGGCGGTGATTCCGAAGGGATACACCTATTCAGAACGCTTTGTATCGGATATTCTGTACGTCGGACTGCTCCAGCCGGAGGATCCCTCAAAGCCCGAGGCCAGTGTGACGATTGCTTTTGATGACACGGCTGAGGGAAAGACGCTGAACGATATGAGCGAGGAAGAGATTGACCGCATGATCGCCCTCTTCCTTCAGGACACCCCCTCGGCAACGGTTACCAAATCGGAGACGGGAAAAGGAACCAAGCTTCTGATTTTTGACACGAATACATCCAATGAGTGCCTCTATGACATCATCACGATCTGGCACGGTTACCAGGTTGCCATGCGTGTTATCCCGGCCAGGGGTTCAACTCTGTCGGATGAACAGAAACAGATGGTCAACCAGTTCCTGACGGATATCGACATTGAGTCATTGTAATTCAAATAAGGCCTCAGAGCGATGCGTGCTCTGAGGCTTTTTTCAGGGTTGGGAAAAAACGAAAGGGGAAAAAATGAAGCGGTTTCACAGAGGACTTGCATTTCTGCTGAGCGTCATGATGCTGTTTGTCATGAGCGCGGTAGCCATGGCAGAGATCGGTGCATTTACCGTTCCCACCAGCTATGAGGGGAAAACGGTCATTCTGCATACCAATGATGTCCATGGTACGCTTGAGGGATATGCCTATATTCCGGAGCTGCGCGGGCAGCTTGAAGCGATGGGCGCGGAGGTCATCACGGTCGATGACGGGGACTTTTCCCAGGGCTCCCTGTATGTCGGATTTACAAAAGGAAAAGCGGCCATCGACATGATGAATGCAGCCGGCTATGACGTGGTTTCACTGGGCAATCATGAGTTTGATTACGGCTATGACCGGCTGCTGGAAAACCTCAGTGAGGCCAAATTCAGGACGGTCTGCGCCGATATCGTGGTGGATGCAACCGGGGAAACGCTGGTGGACAAAACGGCCATCGTGGAGACGGCATCCGGTCTTCGGATCGGTTTCTTTGGAATCGATACGCCGGAGGCAATCAGCAAGGTCAACCCGATCATGGTCGCCGGAATCAGCATGACCGACATCTGCCAGTCCGCGCAGGCGGCGGTGGATTCGCTTCGGGATGAGGGCGTTGACCTGGTCATTGCGCTGACCCATCTGGGCATTCCGGAGGAAGACGGACAGAATACAGTCTACTCCGCCGATCTGTACAACCGCGTAAAGGGAATCGACTTTATCATTGACGGGCATTCCCATACGGTCATGTCGAAGGGAGAAGGCGGCGAACCGATACAGTCCACCGGAACCCGCTTTGCATACATTGGGATTGTTGTCATTGACAATGAGACGAAAACGGTGGAGAACCGTTTCCTCGTTTCCACCAGGGGCCTCCGGAAAAATGCGGAGGTCGAGGCAACGGCAAAGGCCATTATGGAAAAAGCGGATGCGGTCTACGATGAAGTCTGTGCCACGAGTGAGGTTCTCCTGAACGGAGAACGGTCGGGATGCCGGACGGGGGAAACCAACCTGGGCGATCTGGTGGCCGATGCACTGGTCTGGGAAATTGTCCGGGAAGGCGCTATTGAGCAGGAGACGAAGCTGCAGGTTGTGGGCCTGACCAACGCGGGCGGTCTTCGCGCCTCCGTTAAACCCGGCGATGTAACCATGAGGGATATCAACGATGTGCTGCCCTTTGGCAATACACTGGCGGTGGTGTATGTAACCGGTGAGAAGCTTCTTGAAGTCCTTGAGGCATCCACCTTCTGCACGCCGGATCCCGTTGTCGGCTATCCGCAGACCAGCGGGATTGAGTGGACGATTGATACCACAATCCCGTATGACCGGGGCGAGGTCTATAAGGTGAACGGCAAGGAAACCAACTACTACGGACCGGCTTCCATCCGGCGGGTGACGATCCACTCCGTGAACGGTCAGCCTTTTGATCCCAAAGCGGTCTATGCGGTTGCGACCAGCAGCCTCTGCGCAGCAGGCGGAGATACCTATAACGCATTTATGGCGGCCGATGAAGCGGGCAGCGGCTTTGATACCGGAAAGACAATGGATGATGTGGTCGTTGATTACATCCGGGATGCCCTGGGCGGTGTCATTACGTCGGAGGCGTATGGCGAGCCTCATGGAATGCAGAAGCAGATCCGTTAATCAGGAAAGCGGAGGCAGAGGCCTCCGCTTTCTCATGCCTGTCTGACCAGATGAGGGAGGAATTCAGATGCGAATTATACTTGTCCGTCATGGGGAACCGGACTATGAAAAGGACTGCCTGACGGACAACGGACGCGTTCAGGCGGCAGCAGTGGCAGAGCGGCTTGAACCGGAGGGGATTGAGGCCATATACACCTCGCCCATGGGGCGGGCAGTTGAAACGGCCACTGCGCTGGCAAAGCGTATCGGTGTGACGGAGCTGACGCGGTTGCCGTGGATGCGGGAGCTGTCCTGGGGCGGGAAGGATGGAATGCCGGTTTATGCAGAGGGGCATCCCTGGGACTGTGCCAACCGGATGATCCAGCTGGGAGAGGATGTGCTGAGCCCGGACTGGCAGGAAAATCCCCTGTTTCGCCATAACCGGGTAGTGGAGGAGGCAGCACGGACTTCTGCGGGAACGGATGCGTGGATGGAGATGCTCGGTTATGTACGGGAGGGGGCGTACTATCGCTGCACCCGGACAGAGGAGGCGCAGCATACCGTGGCCCTGTTCTGCCATGGGGGTTCTTCCTCCGCCATGCTGGCACGATTGCTGAATCTGACGTTTCCCTATGTGTGTGCGACACTGCACATGCCGTTTACCGGTGTGACCATCATCCGCCTGGGACGCACGCCCGGTCAGCTGGTCATGCCTATTGTGGAGCTGGCCAGCGACAGCGCACATCTTGGACATTCCCAGGAGGAATGAATGTATTGGGCAGGTTTCGGGTATAAAAGAAGCCGGGACCCTGTAGAAGGGCTCCGGCTTTGCACAGGATCTGTCCTGTGTTATTTGTTTTTGACCAGCGGCTTGAGATGCCAGATCTTGTCGTTGTACTCGCGGATGGTCCGGTCAGAGGAGAAGACGCCGCTCTTGGCCACGTTGATGATCTCCTTGCGGGTCCAGGCGCGGGTGTCCGTGTAGTCATGGATCAGGCGGGCCTGCGCTCCCTGATAAGAACCGAAGTCCTTGAGCACCAGATACGGGTCGGCCATGCCGCCGTTATCGGAGAAGACGAGGGCACGGTAGAGGCCTTCGAACATACGCGGATTGTCCGGGGTCAGAGAACCGTCAAAGAGCATGTTGAGGGCACGGCGGAGCTCGGCGTTGGTCTCATAGATATCGAGAGAACGGTAGGTGCCGGCGGCATAGAGCGCCTCAACCTCATGGGAACGCATGCCGAAGATATAGCAGTTGTCAAGGCCTACCAGGTCGGCGATTTCCACATTGGCGCCATCCAGCGTGCCGATGGTAACCGCGCCGTTCATCATGAACTTCATGTTTCCGGTGCCGCTGGCTTCCTTGGAGGCGGTGGAGAGCTGCTCGCTCACCTCGCTGGCCGGGATCAGCACTTCGGCAGTGGATACGTTGTAGTTCTGGAGGAAGACGACCTTGAGGAACTTGGAGGCACGCTCATCCTTGGCGATGTGCTGCGAGAGCACGTTGATGAAGTGGATGATCTCCTTGGCACGGTAGTATCCCGGAGCGGCTTTGGCGCCGAAGATAAACGTGCGGGGCGGCAGGTTATAGCCGGGATCATCGCAGATCCGGTTGTAGAGAACCAGAATGTGCAGCGCGTTCAGCAGCTGACGCTTATACTCGTGCAGGCGCTTGACCTGAACATCGAACATGGAATCCGGATCCAGGACGAGGCCCTGATGCCGGTTGATCCAGTGCATGAAGTGTTCCTTGTTCTCATGCTTGACGGCAGCGAACTTCTCGATGAAGGCGGCATCATCCGCAAAGGGCAGCAGCTTTTCCAGCTCCATCAGGTCCTTATGCCAGCCCAGACCGATGCTCTCATCCAGCAGGCTGGAAAGGGCGCGGTTGGAGAGCATGAGCCAGCGGCGCGGGGTAATGCCGTTGGTAATGGCCATGAACTTTTGCGGCATGACCTCATAGTAATCCTTGAAGGTGCTGCGCTTCAGGATATCGCCGTGCAGCTGGGAAACGCCGTTGATCGCCTTGGAATAGGCAATGCACATGTTGGCCATGTGGGCATGATCATAGGCGAGAATGGCCATGTGGCCGATGCGCTCCCACTGTCCCGGGAAGCGGTCAAACAGCTTCTGGCACAGACGGCGGTTGAGTTCCTGCATGATGGTGTAGATACGCGGAAGCGTCTCACGCAGCATGGACTCCGGCCACCGCTCCAGTGCCTCGGACATGATGGTGTGGTTGGTATAGGCCACGGTGGCGATGGTGATCTGCTCGGCATCCTCCCAGGAGAGGCGCTCCACGTCGATCAGCAGGCGCATGAGCTCGGGGATGACCAGGGCCGGATGCGTGTCGTTGATATGGAAGGCGACCTTGTCGGGAAGGAAGAAGATGTTGTCTCCGTTGACCCGCTTGAAATCGCGGATGGCATACTGGAGGCTGGCGCTGACCAGGAAGTATTCCTGCATCAGGCGCAGTTTCTTGCCGTTATAGGAGGTATCCTCCGGATAGAGCACCTTGGAAATCTGGGCGGCAATGGAAGAGCCGTCCCGGGTGGAGCTGATGTAATCGCCGTTGGAGAAACGCTCAAGGTTGAAGTTCTGCGGGAGAACGGCGCTCCAGCAGCGCAGACGGTCGACGACATCACTGTCATAGCCGACGATGGGCAGATCGTAGGGAACGGCCACCACATCCTCGGTGTCCTCAAGGGTGACATAGTTGACATCATCCACCCACTGCTCAACCACGTGACCGCCGAAGCGGACGAGGACGGCATCCTTCTGCGTGGGAATTTCCCAGGCGTTGCCGTACGTCAGCCAGTCATCCGGGATTTCAACCTGCTGACCGTCAACGATGCGCTGACGGAAGAGGCCGTATTCATAGCGGATGGTGCAGCCCATGGCCGGAAGGTCGAGGGTGGCAAGGGAATCGAGGAAGCAGGCAGCCAGGCGGCCGAGACCGCCGTTGCCCAGGGCCGGTTCCGGCTCCTCGTGGAGGACGCCGCGAAGGGTCAGCCCGAGTTCCGCAAAGGCCTTGGAGTATTCCTCGGTTGAACAGAGATTGAGCAGATTGTTGTGCAGCCAGCGTCCGGTCAGGTACTCAATGGAGAGATAGTAGAGACGCTTGGCCTTGGAGTTGAGGCGCTCTTCCTTTTCAAACCGCCATTTCAGCATGATCTGGTCGCGCACAGTGGAGGCGACGGCCGAATAAATCTGCTTGGGGGTGGCTTCCTCAAGGGTCACGCCATAGTAACGAAGCAACTTATTATAGATGGATTCCTTAATGGCATCTTTGTTGTATTCCTGCATTAAAGGCATGTAAAGACCTCCCAAATAATCGAGTCACTATGCACTCCCATGCATAATGGCACGAATTATAGCATGGGAACGGTGTGGTGACAAGGAAAAAAACATTCCGTGTCAGAAGTGCCTATAAAACAGACTCAAATGAAAGCGAAAATGTCCAAAAAAGAGGCAGTTGTCAGATATAAAGCAGGCACCGTCACGTGCACGGTGCCTGCCGGTCTGTGTCACTGATCAGGGGGTAAACCGTGAGATTTTCGCACCCAGTGAGTTCAGTTTGTCCTCCAGGTGCTCGTAACCGCGGTCGATGTAATGCGTGTTGTAGATTTCCGTTGTCCCCTGCGCCATGAGCCCGGCAATGACCAGGGCCGCGCCGGCGCGAAGGTCACTGGCCTCAACGGCGGCGGCATGAAGCTGGGGGACGCCCTCGATAACGGCGGTCTGCTCGTAGACCCGGATATTGGCCCCCATCCGTTCCATTTCGGCCAGGTGGCGGAAACGGGATTCAAAGATGTTCTCAACGACCCGGGAGGTACCGGACGCCGTGCAGAGAAGGGCGCTCATGGGCTGTTGCAGATCGGTGGGGAAGCCGGGATAGACCTGTGTCTTGAAGGAAACCGACCGGTGGCCGCCAAGGGACCTGACGCGAATGGCGTCGTCCTTTTCATCCACCCGGGCGCCCATTTCAAGAAGTTTGGCCGTAAGGGCTTCCATATGCGTGGGAATGCATCCGGTGATGGTCACATCTCCGTGCGTACCCGCGGCCGCAATCATGAGGGTTCCGGTTTCAATCTGATCCGGAATGATGGCGTAGGGGCGGCGGGCAACCATTTCCCGCGTGCCCCGGATCCGGATGGTGTCCGTTCCGGCGCCCTTGATCCGGCAGCCCATGGAGTTGAGGAAGTTGGCCAGATCGACAATGTGCGGCTCTTTGGCGGCATTGTGGATAATGGTCATGCCCTCGGCACGGGTGGCCGCCAGCATGACGTTAATGGTGCCGCCCACGGTGACCATATCCATGAAGATGTCATTGCCCACCAGGCCGGGGGACTCGGCTATGACCATGCCGTAGGAGGTTTCGACGGTGGCCCCCAGGGCACGCATGCCCTTGAGGTGCTGGTCAATGGGACGGCGGCCGATGTCACAGCCGCCCGGCATGGGGACTCTTGCCTCGCCGTAGCGGGCAAGGAGCACACCGATGTAATAGGAGGAAGCACGCATTTTTCTGGAGAGTTCCAGGGGAACCTCGGTTTTGTTAATGGTGGAGGGGTCCACCTGCATCACACCGCCGGCGGGATCCCAGTCCACAGTGGCGCCCAGATGACGCAGGGTTTCAACAGACACCCGCACGTCCTCGATATCGGGCAGATTCTCAATGACACAGGGGGTGCTGCTTAAAATGGTGGCCGGGATGACTGCCACAGCGGAATTCTTGGCTCCGCTGATGCGGACCATTCCCTCAAGACGACGTCCGCCGACAATCAGCATGCGTTCATTTGTCATGTTGACCTCCTGTTGATGTCTGGCTGCCTTTTTGCAGCCGGTGAAACGGGGGAAAGTGCCCCTATTATACACAGCGGTTGTTTTTTTGACAAGTCATCGAGCAGGGGACGTCCCGGTCCGCGAATTTTCCGGCAGCCATTGTGCGGTCGTTCCGACTTTTTTCCCGGATACTTCCGGGAGGGCGGAAAAATCACGGAAAGTGTGTTATAATCGTCAAAAGATTTCGTATGGGGTAAATGCATGAGTGCGTGGTATTCCGTTTTATCCATGGGATTTGGCTATCTGTCTGCGGCGATCATTCTGGTGATCGTGGTGATTTCCATCCGGAAAACCGTGGCGGACCGGCGCAGCTGGAAAAAGGCGGTCGCCGGACAGCGGCAGCTGGCCTATGCGGGTGAACTGAAAGTTCTTTCCGGGGGTTCCCGGAAACTGGCAGCGGGGGAGATTCTCAGTGTACCGTATGAGGGAACCGTGGGGTCTGCCTCCGGCAGCGATGTGGTTCTTTCCATCCGACGGCTGCATCTGCGGGCGGCTTTTTTCTGGGTGGAGGGGCAGAGTATGCATATGGTGCCGATCCAGAGAGAGGCCATTCAGGTGGACGGGGAAATGCTGCGGCCCGGGGATGAGGCGGTGATGACCACCGGTGCCCGGATCACCGTTAACGGCGTTACCATGGAACTGCGGCTGTACGAGACAGCCGGGTCAGAGACAGGGAGACTTGAAAATCCGTATGTCACGCATGCCAGACGCATTCAGGCCCACCGCGGACGCGGCAGGGGCATTGGCAGCAGCGGTTCAGTCCGGCGGGGCAGGGGCAAAAAGAAAGGGATGGATCCGGATCAGTAACGGAAATCATCCCGGGGGCGAGGAGACAGGGAATGCCGAAAAAAAACGAACAGGTCTTCGTTGGACGCAGAGTCAGAGAGGACGGAAAGAAGCCTGCCGGGACCGGAGCGGGGAAGCCCGGTTTCATGAAGCGGGAGCGGAGTGCGAAACCGGACCGGAAGATGGAGAAACAGAAAGCCGCCGGGCCCGGGCGGGCGCTGCGCCGAAAGACGCCGGACAGCGGGCGTGTTTCGGCATCTGAAATGCGGCTGCTGACCGGCGCCAGACTGGATTTTCCGGTGGTGATCATTGCCGTCCTGACAGCCGTATTTGAGGCGCTCGGTCTCATGCTGGCGGCGGCGCATACCCGGGAGACGGTGGGGATGGATTCTCTGGCCATGATTGCGGTGATTGTCCCCCTCGGTCTGCTGACCTCTCTGGTATTGCCCCGCTTCATGCACATGGATGCACTGATCATGGCGCTGACCAATTTTCTGTGCGGCGTCGGGATTGTCACCCTCTGTACGGTGTCCCCGCTTCGCGGAAACCGGCAGATTCTCTCTTACGCGCTGAGTCTGGGTGTGATGATTCTCGTCGCCCTGATGGTCACGCGCCTGCGGCGGTATCACGGACTGACCCTTTTCCTGATGGTTTTGGGTCTTGCGGTGATTATCCTGCCGTTGATTTTCGGCAAGTGGAACAACGGGGCCAAGAACTGGGTCAGCGTGCCGGTTCTGGGTTCCTTCCAGCCCAGTGAGCTGGTCAAAATATCGGTGGTTTTTGCCCTGGCCTATTATTTCAGTGCTCACCGGACGCTGATCCAGATGATGCCGGCGCTCCTGTTTTCCGTTGCCTGCCTGATCGTCCTGATGCTGCAGCGGGATCTGGGCACGGCTCTCATCTACTATCTCTCGACACTGACAGTGTTTTATATCGCCTGCGGCAATATTCCGCTGACGCTGCTGGGGGCGGCCGGCGGCGTCGGGGCCGCCATTCTGGGCTACCGGATGTTTGCGCATGTGAAAGTGCGGGTGGCCATGTGGAAAAATCCCTGGAGTGACCCTACCGGAAGCGGGTACCAGATCATTCAGGCGCTGCTGGCCATCAGCTCGGGCGGACTGTTTGGCATGGGTCTGGGGCAGGGAACGCCGGAAAAGATTCCGGCCTATTACAACGACTTTATCTTTGCCGTGATCTGTGAACAGTTCGGGCAGGTTTTCGGTGTCCTGCTTCTCCTGATCTATGTCATCATCCTCGTGCGTGCGGTGACGCTGATTAACCGGTCCAGACGCTCCCTGACCATGCTCCTTGGGTACGGCACGGTGGCCATGCTGGGAATTCAGACGTTCATGATTACAGGCGGCGTCATTAAACTGATTCCGCTGACGGGTGTCACGATGCCGTTCCTCAGTTACGGCGGATCCTCCATGCTCTCCTGTATGGCCATGATCGGCATTGTGCACGGCATTGCGGGAAAGCAGCAGGTGGAGACGAAGGAGAGTACGCTGGGAAAAGGGAGGCAATAACCATTAAAATCATTCGAATCCGCTCACGCCTCATGCTCCTTCTCATGATTTTCCTGTTCTGCCTGACGGTGGCCTATTTCTGCTATTCGGTGTATTTCTACGGTGGCAGATGGGTGGCAAATCCGTACAATCCGCGGATCAGCAATCAGAAGCAGTATGTGAAAATGGGTCAGGTCATGGACCGGAGCGGTACGGTTCTGGCCTGGTCGGATGAGGATGGAAACAGGCGATACCACAAAGACGCCATTGTCCGCAGGGCGGTTTCCCAGGTGGTGGGGGACAGCGGCGGCAAGGTTTCAACGGGTGCGGATACCTTTCATGCCCAGTATCTGCTGGGCTTTAAGTCCGGCATTTTTGAGCGGCTCGGGGATGCCATTACGGGAAAGAAGCAGGAGGGGGACAGCCTCGAGCTGACCATCTCAGCCGAACTGTCCCGGTATATTACCGCCCAGTTTCCCTCAGGGAAACGCGGGGCGGTGGTGGTGATGAACTACCGGACAGCCGAAGTGCTGGCCATGGTTTCACTGCCGCAGTTTGATCCGAATCATCTGGATGCGGCGCTGGCGGACAGTGAGGCGGGCGCCCTGATGAACCGCTGTACGCAGGGTCTGTATCCCCCCGGTTCCACGTTCAAGATTATCACCATGATTTCGGCCATTGATCATCTGCCGGATCTGGACAATTTTGCCTTTGAATGCACCGGGTATTATCCGGTGGGGCACTATTCGGTGACGGAGACAACCGCCCACGGCATCCAGGACCTGAGGAGTGCGTTTGCCAATTCCTGCAACACGACCTTTGCGGCCCTTTCCCAGCAGCTTGGCTATAAACTGATCGGGGACACGGCCAGTCAGCTGGGATTCAACGAGAATTTCATGTTCAATGACATGATTGTCTACAATTCCAGCTATCCGGCAGATGACCTCAGCCCCGAGGATCTGGCCTGGTCATCCATCGGGCAGGGGCGCGTGCTGGCCACCCCGCTTCACATGACCCTGATTGCCGCCACCATTGCCAACAAAGGCGTTTTCAGGGAACCGCGGCTCCTGCACCGGATCATTACGGCCCGGGGTCAGGACCGGATGCTTCCTTTTGCGGCACCGGATCGGAGTGCGGTCAGCCCGGAGACGGCGGCCAGGATTGAACAGGACATGATCGAGGTGGTCCGCAGGGGAACCGGTACCCGGGCAGCGATCCAGGGCTATACAGTGGCCGGGAAAACCGGATCGGCCGAGGTCAGCAATGACAAAAGTGTGGAGGCCCATGCCTGGTTTGTGGGCTATATCCGGGAGCAGAAGGCGCCGTATGCCATCTGTGTGCTGGTGGAAAACGGTGGCAGCGGCGGCCGCGTCGCGGCGCCGCTGGCCAGGAAAGTCCTGCAGAAGGCCATCGACCTGAAACTGTAGTTCCGCAGGTAAACGGTAACCCGTCCGCAACAGAAATGCCCACTGCCCGCCTGGCGGGCAGTGGGCATTTATCAGGTGCAGAGAGGAATCAGTCAAGGATGACCGGGGGAACGGTCAGGTCCGGATTTCCAAGCTGCCGCTCAGGACAGGCACAGCCGAGGGACCAGAGAACCTGTGCCCGGTGATCCAGCCGGAACTGAACGGAGTCCCGGGGCAGATCCCGGGCACGGGAGATCAGGGGGATAGCCCCCTCTGTTTCCGCAATGGCGCGAAGGAGAGGGGCAACGTGGCGGCGGAAACCGAGAATGCGGGCATATTCCGGCTCCGGCAGCGCGGCAGCCTGTTGCCGGGTCAGACGGAGGAGGATACAGGTGCAGACACGGGAAAGATGGGCATAGGTATAGCGCCGGGTCTTGACGGCGGCCAGGAGTTCCTCCCGGCTTCGGACCTGTCGGGCAAGTTCCAGAAAGCGGTTTTCAAGGCCCTCGTCCATGCCGCAGACCGCGCGGAGCTCCTGCGGTGAGGCGGTTCGGATCAGATACAGAAGGGATTCCGAAAGGGCATCCGGCGGGTGAATCTCCCGTTTTGCCTCTGCGGCCAGGTAAAGGTCCGGGTCCGGCATGGAAAGAGCGGCGTTTTCTGCATTCAGCCGTCCGTCCCGGGCCGCCTCCCGAAGGGCCCCCGCACTGGAGAAGGCGGAAACCGTCCGGTCGTGGTACTGTCCGATGCGCACAACGGGGACGGGCCGGATCTCCTCCGGCAGGGCCCTCAAATACTGAAGGGCCAGGATGGCATTGGGGGCGGAGAGTTTTTCGTCGAGTCCCGGTTCCTGCAGGCAGGTGGCCATGGCCCGGGCATAGGCGGCCGGATAGGAAAGACCGGTTTTGTGGAGGGAACGGAAAGTGGCGGCAAACATGTCCGGCTCCTGACGCAGGAGAGCCGCGATCCGGTCCAGTTGCGGAATCAGGTCCGGTTCACAGCCGAAGGAGAGATGGGTGCAGTGCCCGAGACGCCGCGCGATGGAGACGGCGCCGCCGGCAAATTCCGGCGCAGAGGCACAGGAAAACCGGACGGGAAGTTCCAGAACGAGGTCGGCGCCGTGACGAAGCGCGGAAAGGGCACGCAGATGCCGGTCATACCGGGAGAAACTGCCCCTTTGGGTAATGCATCCGCTCATGATGCAGACCATGTACCGGGCATGGGTTATTTCCCTGGCACGGGCAAGCTGGTAGAGATGCCCGTTGTGAAACGGATCGTATTCGCAGACAACGGCGCAGACAGTGAATTCGGACATGCGTTACCTCTCTCCGAAGACGGCAGAAAAGGAACGCTCCGGCAGTACGGATTCCCGGTTACCGGACAGAAACCGGTGCAGATCGGCGGGAGATATCCGAAGCGAGAGCGGGAATCCTGCTTTTTTGGCGAATTATTCCTTTTCAAAGCCGCAGAAATGCGTTATAATCTTGGAGTTGGACCACTTTTGTTTTTGGATAGTATACCATATTTGAGGAGGAGTTTAAAATGTCTGTTATTGAGACCATTCGGGCGAAGGCTGCGGCTGATCCGAAACGTGTCGTTCTTGCCGAGGGCACGGAGCCCAGAACGATTCAGGCTTCCGCGAAGATCGTGGCAAAGGGCCTGGCTAAGGTTACCCTCGTGGGAGCCAAAGATGAGATTATGGCGAAGGCGGCCGAACTGGGAACGGACCTGACCGGTGTGAACATCGAGGATCCGGCCACCAGCGATAAGACGGAAGGCTATGCGGAGCAGCTGTTTGTCATCCGCGAGAAGAAGGGAATGACCCGTGAAAAGGCCAGAGAACTCTGCCTCAACAATACCCTGTTCTATGGCACCATGATGCTCAAGATGGGCGACGCGGATGCCATGGTTGCCGGCGCGATCAATACCACGGGCGATGTGCTCCGTCCGGCGCTGCAGATCATCAAGGGTGCCCCGGGCATCAAGACGGTCTCCTCCTGCTTCCTGATGGAAGTGCAGAATCAGAACTACGGCGACAACGGCGTTCTGGTGTTCGGCGACTGCGCCGTGAACATCGACCCGACCTCCGAGCAGCTGGCGGATATCGCCATGGCTTCCGCTCAGACGGCCAAATCTCTCCTCGGAATGGATCCGCGGGTTGCCATGCTGTCCTTCTCCACCAAGGGCTCGGCCAAGCACGAGAATGTGGACAAGGTGGCCAAGGCGGTTCAGCTTGTACATGAGCAGATGCCGGAACTGAATGTGGACGGCGAAATGCAGGCGGATGCCGCGCTGGTTGCCTCCGTCGGCGAACTCAAGTGCCCGGGCAGCCCGGTTGCAGGCAAGGCCAACGTCATGATCTTCCCGGATCTTCAGGCCGGCAACATCGGTTACAAGCTGGTGCAGCGTCTTGGCAATGCAAAGGCCATCGGACCGGTTATCCAGGGTCTGGCCAAGCCGGTGAATGATCTCTCCCGTGGCTGCTCTGTGGATGATATCGTGGATGTTGTCGCGATCGCGGCAGTGAAGGCGCAGGCCTGAGAAAGGATAGTCAATGAAAATTCTTGTTATTAACGCCGGTTCCTCTTCCCTCAAGTATCAGCTGATTGACATGGACGATGAGTCCGTCAAGGCGAAAGGTCTTGTTGAGCGCATCGGCATCGAAGGAACTCATTTCAAGCACTCGGTTGTCGGCACGGACAAGGGCATTGAATTTACCCGTAACATGGCGGACCACACCGAGGCCATTACCGCTGTTCTTGAGGCACTGGTCGACAAGGAAAACGGCGCTATTTCCTCCCTGGATGAAATCGGCGCCAGCGGCCATCGCGTGCTGCACGGCGGCGAGACCTTCAAGGAGTCTGCGCTGGTGACCGAGGAGTCCCTGGCGGAGATCGAGGCGCTGGTACCGCTGGGACCGCTGCATCAGAAGGCCAATATCGCGGGCATCAAGGCCTGCCAGAATGTCATGCCGGACAAGCCGAACGTGGCCGTCTTCGACACGGCTTTCCATCAGACCATGCCGCCCAAGGCGTACCTGTACGGTGTTCCCTATAAATATTATGAGACCCTGAAGGTTCGCCGTTACGGCTTCCATGGCACCAGCCATCGTTTCATTGCCGGCGAGGCCCCCAAGTATATCGGAAAGACCCCGGATAACTGCAAGCTGATCATCTGCCACCTGGGCAACGGCTCTTCCCTGAGCGCCGTGGTCAACGGCAAGGTAGTGGACACCTCCATGGGCCTTACGCCTCTTGAGGGACTCCTGATGGGCAGCCGTTCCGGCGATGTGGATCCGGCCGTTCTCGAGTACATCATGGACAATACCGGAATGGACATCCACGAGATGCTGAACATGCTGAACAAGAAGTCCGGTTTTGCGGGCCTCTCCGTCTCCAGTGACATGCGCGATGTCAAGGCCGCTGCCGCACAGGGCGATGAACTGGCTCAGAAGGCGGTTGCCATCTGGACCTATCGGGTACAGAAGTACATCGGCGCCTATAACGTGGCCGTTGGCGGCGCGGATGCCATCGTCTTCACGGCGGGCATCGGCGAAAACGACACGGCGGCGGCAGAGGATGTCATCGGCGGACTGGGCTTCCTGGGTGTGAAGATCGATCCGGCCAAAAACGTCCGCGGCAATGCCGGCGTGATCAGCACGGACGATTCCACCATCAAGGTGCTGCGTCTTTGCACCAATGAAGAGCTTCCGATCGCCAGAGATACCCTGGCAATCGTCAGCAAGCTTTGATTTTCCGTCAGGATTCCTCCCCTGAGGCTTCCAAAAAGCCTCCAAAAAAGCCATTTTTCCCGTTTCGGGAATGCTTGACAAGGGGAGGAGTCCTGAGTATAATGTTGCACGGTCTGTTTTGAGGTGAACGAATGAAGCTGGATATCACAAAGGGGATTCAGCGAAACGGGATTGAAATGCCGTTTGAACTGTCCGAATCCTTTCCGGAGGACAGCTGGAACGGGGATACGGTCCGGTTTGCTGAACCGGTTACGTTTTCCGGAACATATATGATCTCAGAGGAGACCGTAATCATTCGGGGAATCGCAGAAACTGTCATTGAAGGACCCTGCGCACGCTGCCTTGAAACTGCACGTATGCCGGTAAGGACTGAACTGTCCGAGGCGTATGTACGGGATAAGGGTGAGGAAATCATCCCGCTGGATGAGGAACAGTATCGATATCAGGGACATATCCTGGATCTATATGAGGCGGTCCGCACAGCACTTCTGCTGGAATTGCCCACGCAGTTTCTCTGTAAGGAGGACTGCAAAGGCCTGTGTCCGGTTTGCGGCACAAATCTCAATTACAATACGTGTTCATGCCAGAAGGATATACCGCGCAGAAATCCTTTTTCGGCATTGGCAGCTATGCTGAACGAGGATGAGGAGGTGTAAATATGGCAGTACCCAAGGGGAAAATTTCCAAGTCCCGCGGCCGTATGCGTCGTGCGAACTGGAAGCTGTCCGCGCCGGCGATCGTCAAGTGCCCGCGCTGTCAGCAGATGATGCTTGCTCACCGTGTCTGCAAGCACTGCGGCTATTACGACGGCCGTCAGGTTATTGACATGGAAGATAAAGAGGCCAAGTAAGAAAATCCTCCGGACAAGTCCGGAGGATTTTTTTCGGATTCGGAAGGCCTTTGTCACTCTTCGGCCGGAAGAATCTGCGACCAGCGGTGCGTGTCGACGGTTACGTGGTTATGATCAAGAAGATACGCGATGATCGCATTGGCAACATCGACCTGGATATCCTGAACGACAGGCTGACCGGGCAACATGTCGTAATCGGAGGTACCGCTGAAACGATAGCTGTTGATGCACAGCGTCACACGCTCCTCCATGGAAACCGGACGTCCGTCGATTTCCATCCGGGTGACGCGGTCGCCTGCAGGGCGGCGGACATCAATGGTATAGTCGATGCCGGAAAAGTAATCGTAATTGTAATGCTGGACCTTCGGACGCATGAACAGTTCGGACAGTCCGATATGCCCATCCGGTGTCAGTTCAAAATACTCCGCGGTGTGTTCGATATAGGCTTTCAGATCGGCTCCCGAAATGGAAAGAACGACAAGGGTATTCGCATAGACATAGGTAGAGACGATGTCGCGAATGGTGGGATCTGCGGTAAAGCCTTTATAGGTGTTGGGCAGCGCGGTGGCGGAAACCTGTGCACCGGAAAGGGACCGCTGTACGGTGTTGATAAAATTGGCAACAAGAGAACCATGCAGGGCAGATTCGAGGTGAGGAACAAAGGGAATCGGTCGATCCAGATGGCCGGCGGGCATATCCAGCCATTCCTGAACTTTTGCTTCCAGGGGCTGGAGAATCCGGACACCGGCCGGAGATACCGGTGCGGTAGCCGGGAGGAGGGTGCTCGTATACGTCTTCCGGCCATTGTCAAGGGTCACCTCAACGGCGCAGGCCATGGTTGCCTGATCGGGCGGCTGAACGGTATAGGAGTGGCCATAGGTCATTCCGGCCTGGGCAATATGCTGATGACCGGTCAGCACCAGATCGTATCCGATTTCCTCGCAGATCTGACAGGCCTGATTTTCTGAATCGCCTGAGAGCAGACGGTGGGTATTGAGGTCCCGTTCATAACCGCCGTGATAGATCAGGACGGTGAAATCGCACTGATCCCGCAGTTCTTCGTACACCTCCCTGGCAACGTCGAAGGCGTCCTCAATCTCAAGCTGAGCGACGGTTTCCGCTTTTTCCCAGACTCGGATCCGCGGACAGGTAATCCCGGTCAGACCGATCCGCAGGCCATTTTCAAGGGTGTGAATGGCAGATCTGCGTATGGGGAGCTGATGGGCCCTGTCGCGGACGTTTGCCAGCAGACAGGTGGCTCTGAGCTGACCGAGATAGACGGAGAGTTCATCAAGTCCGTAATTGAAATCATGATTGCCCAGGGTAATGTACTGATAGCCCGCCAGATTCATCATGGCGGCGACAGGATGATAGCCGTAGGACTGATCGGTCAGCTGCCGGCGCTTTGCGCCCGGATTGAGACGCTCGTAATAGGTGGTAAGCGGGGATCCCTGCAGCGTATCCCCGCCGTCCAGAAGAAGAGTATTGCCATCGTGGGGAAAGTCCGGACAGAGACGCAGAAGCCCCATTTCGAGTTCCTGCGTGCTTCTGTAATTGGTGGGCAGAAAATAACCATGCATGTCGGATGTAAAACGAATATGAAACGTTTTTTTCATAGAAAATCCTTTCGACGGAGAAAACAGGCCGGAAAAACCGGCCTGTATTTTACTGACCCCGGGCCAGTTTGCTCCGAATATGGGTGGAGAAGTATTCGATTACCAGCATCAGGATGATCATGGCCAGGATGAAGGATCCAACCATGGTCCAGCGCCTGGAATTGATGCACTGGATGAGTGCCGCGCCGATGCCGCCGGCTCCGACAATACCCAGCGTCGTTGCATCCTTGATATTGATGTCGAAGCGGTAGATGATGGTGGAAATGAAGTTCGGAATAAGCTGCGGGATAATCCCGTATCGGATTTTCTGGAAGCTGGTGCAGCCGGAGGCGTCCAGCGACTCCAGAATGGAGGTATCCAGATCCTCAATGGCGGTGATATACATTTTGGAAATCATGCCGATGGAGCAGATACTCTGGGTAACGACACCGCAGAAAGCACCGGGGCCTGTTACCCGAATCCAGACCAGTGCCCAGACAATGGAGGGAAGGGTACGAATCAGGAGAATCAGGGCATTGAAAATAAAGGCCACGGCCTTTGGCATCAGCTTGTAACTGGCCAGAAAGGCAAAGGGCAGAGCCAGAATACCACCGATCACAGTCCCCAGAATGGCAATACAGACGGTCTCCATGAGGAGATAGGGGACGGCTTCCTTGGCGGTGGAAAAAAGCATGCTGAAATCGGGCTGAATCAGTCCGAAAAAGATGCCGGAGGCGACTTCGGAACCCTTGGCAGTGATGCCGCGGAATTCGACGCTTGAGCCGGACCATCCGAGGAGAACAGCAAGGACGATGACGATGATGGAATAGAGCCACCAGACTCTGGGCCTTGCTTCGTATTTTTCAATGACAGTGGGTTTGTACTGCATAAATCCTCCTCCTTAGCTCAGCTTGCTGCGCAGGAAGCGGCTGATATTTACTATGAAGAAAACGGTGACAAAAAGAGCCAGAAGAACGGTGCCAAGGCCGTTGTAATCTCTCCAGCCGATACGCTCGTCAATGAGGATCCCCAGACCACCGGCGCCAACGTAACCAAGGATGGAGGCGGCACGGATGTTCATCTCAAAACTGTAAAGGCAGTGGGAGAGATAGGTGGGGAGAATCTGTGGGAAAATGGCGGACCAGAACGCCCGAAATTTGTCCGCACCACAGGCTTCCATTGCTTCATATGCACGCATGTCCACCGTTTCAATGGATTCATACAGCATCTTGCTTACCACACCGAAGGTGAAAACGATAATGGCCGTGGTGCCGGCAAAGGTGCCCAGACCAAAGACCAGGGCACAAATGGAGGCAATGACCAGAGTGGGAAGCGTCCTTATAATATTGAGAATGACGCGAAGGATGCTCAGGAGTACTTTGTTGTGGTTAATATTGGCAGACACGGCCACGGAAAAAGGAAGCGCCAGGAGACAGCCGATAAAGGAGCCCATGATGCTCATCTTGATGGTCTCAAAGAGCGGAGACCAGACTTTGGAAAAGTAGGAGGAATCCGGCTGGAAGATCTGCCCCAGTATTTTGGTCAGCTGGGCGCCTCGTTTGAAGATAATGCCGGGATTGAATCCGGTTACCTGGATACTGTAATACAGAACAAGGATGATCACGATGGTGATGAGCGGAGTCCTTGAGCGGGGGCGCATAACCGTATGACCGTTTTCAAGCGTGATCTTCTCCGGCTTAAAAAAACGATCAAACAGGGAAAGAGCACCCGATGAGTTGTTTTTCATCCCAACTCCCCCTTAATGACCGCCGGCCTGAGGGACGGCAGATCCGTTATAGATACTGTCGAGCACTTCCTGCGTCACCTGGGAGGTGGGCCCGTCAAAGACGATTTCACCGGCACGGATGCCGATGATCCGGTCTGCATAGGAAAGCGCAAGGTCCACATGGTGGATGTTGATGAGGATCGTAATGTTCATTTCCGTATTGATACGCTTAAAATCACTCATCACCTGGTGGGCCGTGACCGGATCCAGAGCGGCAACGTGTTCATCGGTCAGAATGATGGAGGGGTTCTGGTTAAGGGTTCTGGCAAGGGCGACGCGTTGCTGCTGCCCGCCGGAAAGCTGGTCGCAGCGAGTATAGGCTTTATCCAGAATACCGACTTTATCAAGGGCATCCAGTGCATTCAGTTTCTGCTCTTTGGTGAAAAGACCGAAAAGAACTTTGAAAAAGGACATATCCGGTACATTGGAGGTGAGTACATTCTTGATGGCGGTTGTGCGGGTGACCAGATTGAATGACTGGAAAATCATACCGATTTTCCTTCGGA
Organism: Clostridia bacterium; assembly: GCA_017460325.1. Lineage (GTDB taxonomy): Bacteria > Bacillota > Clostridia > Christensenellales > Aristaeellaceae > Ventricola. The sequence continues at coordinate 22,396 of JAFUBF010000437.1, forward strand.
ATTTCCGAAGAGAGGCACCGGAAAGTTTGCTGACGTCGGTATCATCGACGAGCAGCTGTCCCTCCGTAATATCAATCATGCGGTTAATGGTGCGGATCAGTGTCGATTTTCCGGCACCGGAAAGGCCAATGATTCCGACAAATTCACCCTGCTGAATCTGGAGGTTGACATCGACGAGGCCCTTTGTTCCATTTGGATACGTCTTGGAAACGTGTTTAAACTCGATCAAGAGAGACACATCCTTCTTTTATAGATTGAGTGGGGGACTTGTCCCGGATTCTAACAAAGCGGCTTCCAAGGGAAGCCGCTTTGTTTGTCAATGCTTCTGTTGCGGATTATTTGACGACTTCCTGAGCAGCACGTGCGCCGTCATAATCAGAATCGGTCGCCTTCGCATAGCCGGTGTGGCTGTAGACATCAAAGATGGCCTTGCCTTCATCCGTATTGATGATATTGATCAGGCAGTTCTGCATGGCCTCAATGAATTCGGGGTTGTAGACTTCCGGTTTCGCTTTGGTGATGGCAACCGTATCGTTGTAGATACCCTTGGTGACACCGATTACGTTGAGTTCGTTCCAGATGGAATCGGTACGGCCCATGCCGGCCTTACCGGTCGGGTCTGCATCATTGGTCGGGATGGTCCAGGCAGCCTCATAGTCATTGCGGCCGTCGGCATAGCAGACGATGATGTCAACCGCTTCTGCAGCAGCCTGAGCGAAGGACTCACCATAGCCGGAAAGCTGGGTAACGTGAGAGAGATCCGAGATCTTCTTGCCGTAGTTGTCATACAGCCAGAGGGTCGGATAGATGTATCCGGCGGAGGAAGAAGTGCCCAGAACGGCCCAGTTGGCAGCGTCAAGATCTTCCCAGGTCAGCATTTCGCCGGCATTCACCTTGGCGGCCAGCTCTTTGCCGTATGCAGAGGGAGTGGCGTAGATCAGGGCACGGTAGAAGGTGACCTGAGGACCATTCTTGAGAGTCTTATTGGCATCGCCATTCCAGTCGGCAGGCACTTCGCTGTCGTTGGAAAGGCCATTGCGGGTAGCCGTCAGGATGACGTCAACCTCATCACTGTACAGGGCATAGGTGCCGCCCGGAAGCCAACCGAGATCGATGGTACCGGCAGCAAGAGATTCACCGGTGGCATTGTAGTTGGTACCGACCGTGATGACAACCTCACCGATGTCATAACCCTGATTGGCCATTTCAGCCTTGACCAGATCAGGCAGATTCTTGGTGCCGGTGATGATGACATCAGCATCTTTAGACGGGACGAACTGGAATTCGAGCCTGTCAATGGCGATATTGTCGGCAAAAGCACCGGCAAGACCCAGGCAGAGAAGTGATACCAGAACAAGAGCAAGCAGTTTCTTCATGGATGTTTCCTCCTATAAAAGGCAGACAGATGTTGTTGCGTTTACGAGTACACTGCAAGTATATCAAAAGCGCAGGAAAAAGAAAATAGAAAAACAGGATAAAGTTCAGATTTAGCAAACCTGAGAAAAAAACTATCGGGAAATTAACAGAACAGACAGAGGAATAACGAACGATCCCGGTAAAGGGGAGGCGGCCTGCCTGTGGTGATGATTTCACCGGGCTGAGATTGCAACCAAAGGGTACGAAATGGTAAAATAACGCAACCTGACAGGCAGGGAGGAAGCGTGCGGCATGGATCAACGGGCATATCTGATGGAGCAGATGGAAAAACAGTATGGCGGCGGGGATCTGGAACGAATCCGGGCCGGGTTTTCGTGCCGGCGCAGAACCAGTCTTCGGGTAAACCCGCTTCGGTCGGATCTTCAGAGGGTGCGGGAAATCCTGGAGCGGGAGGGAATGCACTTTGAGACGGTTCCCTGGTACAGGGACGCGCTTGTGCTGGAACATGGAATGGAGGAACAGTTGCAGAAACTGCCGGTGTATGAGGCAGGGGGAATTTACCTGCAGAGTCTCTCTTCCATGATTCCGCCGCTTTTACTCAAGCCCCTTGCCGGGGAAAACATCCTGGATATGGCGGCGGCCCCCGGCGGGAAGACAACGGAGATTGTGGCACTTACCGGAAACGCTGCCATGATCACGGCCTGCGAACGGAATGCCGGCCGGGCGGAACGTCTCCGGTTTAATCTCACAAAACAGGGAGCTACCCGGGTGACGGTGCTGAGGCAGGATGCACGGCAGCTGGAGGAATTCTATCGGTTTGACCGTATCCTGCTGGATGCGCCCTGCAGCGGGAGCGGGACGGTTTCCCCTCAGTTCAGGGGGACATTTACAGAGGAAAACCTGAACAAAACCACACGCCTTCAGCGGGAGATGCTGGCAAAGGCGATTCAGATGGTCAGCCCCGGTCATGAAATTGTATACTCGACCTGTTCCATTTTGCGGGCAGAGAATGAGAACATTGTGGGCGGCGCTGTCCGAAGCGGCAAAGTTCAGGTCATTCCGATTGAGCCGGATGCATTTGCGGGCGTTCCCCGCCTGCCGGTTTCCCTTCCGGGGACGCTGTGCATCTGTCCGGATGAGTTTTACGAGGGATTCTTTGCGGCCCGTCTCCTCAGGATCTGACGGGACGGATCAGGGAATAGAGCAGGGAGCCGGTTATTCCGGCTCCCTGCGTTTTTTTTTTTCGTGATGTCCGGGGCAATGTCCGGCATCATTTTTTGTCCTTCTTCTCTTTCTTCTTCCGACCGAAGAGGAAGATCAGAATGGCACCAATCAGTCCTACTCCGGCAATCGGCACCCAGATGGATGCAGCGTTGCCCTTTTCCGGAGCGGGCGTAGGTTCAGGTGTCGGTTCCGGCGTCGCCGTGGGCGCAGTTGTCGGTTCCGGCGTTGCCGTGGGCTCAGGCGTCGGTTCCGGCGTTGCCGTGGGCTCAGGCGTCGGTTCCGGCGTTGCCGTGGGCTCGGGCGTCGGCTCCGGTGTTGCCGTGGGTTCGGGCGTCGGCTCCGGTGTTGCCGTGGGCTCAGGTGTCGGCTCCGGTGTTGCCGTAGGTTCAGGCGTCGGTTCCGGCGTTGCCGTGGGCTCAGGTGTCGGCTCCGGTGTTGCCGTGGGCTCGGGCGTCGGTTCCGGTGTTGCCGTGGGCTCGGGCGTCGGTTCCGGCGTTGCCGTGGGCTCAGGTGTCGGCTCCGGTGTTGCCGTGGGCTCGGGCGTCGGCTCCGGTGTCGGAGTTGGCGTCGGAGTCGGAGTTGGCGTCGGGGTTGGCGTCGGAG
>JAFUBF010000438.1 GCA_017460325.1 Clostridia bacterium
CAGCGGAACGTACAGCAGAAACTGGTTTTCCACCCATAATCCCCGCTCCCGTATTTTCCGGATGAATCTTGAATACTGCAGGATGTTGTACAGCATCATGGCTGCTCCTGTATACACTTCAAAATAAAAAAGCAAGTCACTGATCATGGTAAAAAACCCTCCCATCTTCCGGAATGAAAGGTAACACACAGAAAAGTGTATAATTGTACAAAGTCTGTGCTTATGCGTATCCATTAATCTATAATATCACTATTATAGTTTGCGATTCGTCGTTGTCATCCAGCACTTTATTTGAGCCAAAAGCTGGACATTATTTGAGCTAACTGTAGGACGGAAACGATACGGGAACGGAAAGAAGAAGCACATTGCGTGTACCAAATTTGCTCGCATAAGGCTATAATAATAGGACCACTGTCCAGACAAGTGGGCAGTGGTCCAGTTGCAAGCCGTGGATCAGAAAGGTAAGTCATCCTCTCTTTTGTGAATTTCCTCCTCAATTCGTGACATCATGTCCTCAATCTGGTCCTCGATTGTGTCTGTACCTTCCTGCAGACACCCCATGGCAGATTCCAAATTTTCCATATGTTCACAGATATCTTCCATGGTTGCCTCAAGCATTTCAGCGATACAACGTACCTGTTCGACACGCTGCATAACATCCAGGGTAAGCCATTTATCAGTATGGCGGAAGTTTTGCGTCGACGTGGGTTCACTATTCATCATTTTGAGGTCCTCCTTTTTTTCTCTTCTGTTTTTTAGGTGCGTTAAATAGATCGTGGATATTTGTCTGGCCACGTATCTGACTGTATTGGACTTTGGCTTTCCAAACCAGGTCGGTAATTGTCTGAGAGCGGCTCTTGTGTTCTTCAAAGGCCAACTGGTCCAGCCGTTCCAGCGTATCGTCTCGAAGGGAAATGTTAATTCTGCATTGCATATTGTTCACCTATCATACACACGTTTTACACATTGCGTGTGTATAGCAACAATCAGGTCTTCGTTCCAATCCTTATTTATCGGAACCAGATTCGGCAGGTGCCTGTTCCGTAGTCGGCACTGTTGTCCCGCCGCATCGTTATCCACAGCAAGTACAGCAGGAAGCCTGCTCTGAATTCTTTCAATTGCTTTCTGGTTGGCAACTCCGGCGATTCCGCAGTATAAGCTGGTATTTCCTTCTTCCTTTGCCGAAAAGAGGTTTAACAGATAGAGGCTGACGGCATCAATGGCACTTTCGCAGATATAAGCTCTCACCAAATGTCTGGAGGGAGCAAGGGCCCAGAAACAGTCCGGGGATACTTTTCCACATTGGTGAAAAGGCTTCCCTGGTCGTGTGCCTCTTGCCTCAAAAAAGTCTCCGTCTTTGCTGCAAAACACAGCATTTCCCCGTACATCCTGGTAAAGCAAATTGCTGCCCATTAACCGGTTCAGAATTTCAACAGTAAATCCTCTGCCAGTCAGATAAGAACGAATTGCATCGGTATTATCCGCTTTTTCAGGAAGAATGATCGAATGGCAGGAAGGCTTGCCGGCGTGAGAAATTCCCTTAATCTCTGTGAGGCAGGATACGGCAGTTACAAAATCGTAGTTCATGTGCCTGACCAGAAAATCAACACTGTTCCCCGATTCAAGCGTAGAGTAATCCTTGTATCCTCCCAACCCTTCTTTCATGCATATGCTCGGATTACTTTTCATCCGGATCCAGTGTCCTTCCCGCTTCACGTCATCCGGATGTACTTTGGATAGGAATTCGAACAGATCGGCCTTTCGAGCACTTCGTATCTGTTCTGCTGTTACTGACATATAACCTCCTTACAGCTTCCGGTGCTCCACCGCTGAACGAAGAACAGTCATATCAATGACAGATCTTCCGGCTTGTGCGCCAATCAGTAATGCTGCACGCATCACATTGTTCAGTTCACGGATACTTCCCCGACAGGAAACGTCATACAATGCATTCATGACGTTTTCGTCAATCATCTCTTTTTTGCCGCCAGCCATGACCAACCGGTTTGTGACATATTCGGGAACTTCCTTCTCAGACAGTCCTTTCAGCGTGTAACAGTTGGACAGGTTTTCCTCCAGGCCCTGATTCTCCGACTGCTGAATCCGGTATTTCAGATCCTTTGTTCCGCAAAGAATCAGCATCATCAGGTTTTCCAACCCAAAGTCACCACTGACGAGTGTCGCCAGATCCCAGAGAACCAGATCCGGAAGATTCTGTGCATTATCCAGCACGAGAATCAGCGGCTTTCCCTGCTTCTTCAGATCCAGTGCCCCCTGACGCAGAGCAGTAATCATTGCCTGTCTGCTTCTGCCAGAAGAAGTTGTTCCAACGACCCGACATGCTTCTTTGTAAAAATCCCTTGGACAGATATGGAAAACCGGCATGTATCTGACGGTGTAGTTTGCTCTCTTGAGGGGTTCGGTTGCACAATACACCGCATAGGATGTTCCGCGACCTGTATCCCCGCAGATCAGCACGACTCCCATTTCCGAAAGGGCATATCGCAGTACGGCATTCGTCTGCTTAAGGTCGTTTGTTTCATACTTTTTTTCTACGTCATCCAACCTCTGTGGAAAAGGCTGAAAACGTAATCCATAAAAATCCAATATTGCCGACATAGTTCCTCCTTAATGCTTTAATGTTGCTTTGGCTTTCGGCACCGTACGCTTGATACAGGATATTGGTTGACAAACCGGTGCAGAGCGCTGGGGCCTCTCTGTCAAATCGTCGTGTAATCAACCAGAATCAGCCTCTGCGTTTCTTCCGTGGGAAGTTCCTGTACGTCGGTGACTTCTTCGTTCAAATGAAGTGGTTCTTCTGCCTCGGGAAGTTGGACACCTGCCATTCTGCGCTGGTAACGTTCTTCTGCCCGCCGCTCGGCAACGCTCATCTTCTTTGCTGCTTTCAACTCGGCCTGTTCAGCTAATTGAGCCTTCCGTCCACCTGTGTTTCTGCGCTTGTTATTGTTTTCAGAGGGATTATCCTCGGAAAGATGATATTTCTGTCCCTTAAACTCGATACAGATCGATCCGTCAATATCCTTGGGATCGTAGTTGACAGGAACTTTCTTCTTGTACGTCTGGCGCAACTTGAGAACAATTTCATCCGGAATCCGGTAATGAGTACAGTTGAAATGGATTGTGTTATCGTTATACAAATGGCACTCAGTCTGGTTCATAAACTGTTCTTTCAGCCATTCCAGAGATTTGGCTTTTCTTCCCGGTTTACGCAGAATGGATGCCTGGTAACGTTCATTGGGAATACCGTTAACACCACGGTTCAGGCTGTTGTTGTATTTATCCACATATTTATCTACAACCTTCTGTACGCCCTCTAACGTTGTGACATTGTCCAGAATCAGATCCGGAACCACTGACATAATTGCGGATAACCAGAAGCGCTCAATACATCCTTTGCTGGCCCCGTCCTCGGACCGGGTGTGAATCAACGTGATTCCCAACCGATTACAGATTTTTTTCAGCTGTGTACATATAAAGGGGGATCCATTATCG
>JAFUBF010000439.1 GCA_017460325.1 Clostridia bacterium
ATATACGGGCAATATCCCGGTATTTATAGCGAAGGGCATCGGCAATTTCCGGATGTTCGGACAGCGTCATCAACGTGTCCGGGCTGAGACCGGCATCCCGGAATTCATCAATCTGTTCCGCCATTTTGGCGGGAAGGCTGCTCTACCGGACGGCGTTATCGTAGAATTCCAGGAGATGCTGCCGGTGCAGCTGCTTGATGATGTGTGAAATGACCACGGCACGGCCGAAATCGGAAATGGGCTCAAGAACCGGCTTTCCCGTCCGGTCTGTGATTTCCGTAAAAATGGTTTTCGGGGAGATGATTCGGATTCCGAGCAGGCCGTTTCCTGTAATATGATCGATGATCTCCTGCTCGCCGTTCATGGTGAAGTTTTCCGGCATCATGATAACGACCTCGTGATCAAAGCCCGGATCACGGCATGCGCGTACGGTATCGATCAGACAGGTGGTCAGCCCGGACATGCGGGTTGTTGTAACCTGTACGGTATTCTGCATCACCTGAGCACCTCCTTCCCCATGGAATCTGTGTCTGCGCAGGCATCATTTTCCCGGATGATCCGGGGACTGGACGGTGGCATGGGTTCAACCCGGTGTGCCTGCCCGCTCCGAAGGGCAAACAGCCACATCTCTGAGACCTGAATGCCGGTCAGATGTTCGATGGCCTCACGATACCAATTCATCTGCTGGCGGTGTCTTGTGACAAACCGCTCAGGTGCGGTATCGTGATCCGTTTTATAGTCGATGAGAATCCAGGAACCCCGAACCATTACGGCGACATCGATAATTCCCTGAATAATGGTGCCGGTTTCCATTGAAATCCGGTAGGTAAATGGCCATTCCCGGTGGACCTTTTCCGCATGGGTCAGAAGGTGGCCCAGATCGGAGGTAAAGAAACGGACAACGCCGTTAAGGTCGATCAGTTCGCCCTCTTCCCTGCTGAGGACGCCCGAATCCAGCAGTCGGTCAATTTCACTGTGAATCAGCTGTTCCATCTCCGCATCTCCGGTGTTTCCGGCCTTCTGCAGGTCGATCAGCCGCAGAAAACGATGGGTCGCCGTTCCTCTGTCCTGTGCACTGGGCCGCCTGATTTCCATGAACCGGGGCTTCCCCGGGGTCTGGTCCAGCAGAAAAGGAACAAGCGAAACCCCTTCCGGCAGACGCTTGGTCTCTGCGGTTTCCTCGGTATCCTCACTCCGGTGATAATACGGAACATTACCGGCTTGATCCGCATTTCTGACCAGAGAGGAAACCGACGTTTTCAGGGGATACTGCGGCTGCGCTGCGCGATCCCAGATTCTCTCCGCTTCCGGCTCTTTCTGAATCAGTCGCAGAATCTGTTCTTTTATCCGTTCAAAGTCCTGGGGACCTTCATCGCTCTGAAGCGGCCGAAGAGACTGAACGGTCAGTTTCCAGTGTGACGATGTGACAGTTTCATCGGTCTCCGGAAGCGGACACTCGGAGATGACGGCGGGCATTACCATATCGTGCATGGAACGGGTACGCCAGATCCGGCTGATTGCATTTGTCTCCCGCCAAAGGTCCTCCTCCCCGTCTTTGAATGTACCGATCAGGATCAGCTTTTCCATGGCCCGGGTCATGGCCACGTACAGAAGCCGCGTCTGTTCGGCAATTTCATTGCGGATACTTCGCCTGGCAAAAGCACTCTTTCCAAAGGTGTTTCGCCGGGTGTTTTTTTCCGGATTGATAACGGGCAGATAAAGGCCGAGGGCAGGTCTGTCCGCCTCATCCTGTCCAAGGTCGATCTGCAGGGAGTCGGTGGGGTTCTTTTTCCGCATGTTCTTCCCCAGATTCATGAGGAGGACCGCCCGAAACTCCAGACCTTTAGATTTGTGCATGGTCATCAGGCGCACACAGTTGTCCGTTTCCGTTCCGGCGACCGGCGAATCCGAATCTTTCTGCCCGCGGTCGATGACCGTCTGAATCTGGGAAAGGAAATCCGAAAGACGGTAAATTCCCCGCTTTTCCATGTCCAGTGCCTTCTGATAAAGCATATCCAGGTTATTCTGGCGCAGACGACCATCCGGATAGGCGCCGCACACGGCATAAAACCCGGTTTCACGGAGCAGACGCCAGATGAAATCGGAGGCCTTCATGGTGCCGGAGAGCAGGTGCCATTCCTCAATTCTCTGACAGATTTCCGCGCACTGTCTGCCGATGGGCAGTTCTGTTTCCAGTGTCGCCCGTTCAAAGGCCTCATAAAACGGTACGTGTCCCGGGGCGATCATCCGGATGGCCTGAAGGTCGTGATCGGAAAGATAGAAAGGCGCCTGCCTGAGCGCGGCCAGAAGAGGAATATCCTGATGCATGTTGTCGATGACGTTCAGGAGAGCAAGAAAGATGGCAATCTCCGACAAACCGTAGTAGTTCATGGCGCCGTCATAATAGACGGGGACATGAAGACGCTTGAAAATTTCCACCATGCGCGGGGCATCTGTCCGGGCGCTGCGTATGAGGATGGCGATATCCCTGTACTGGCAGGCCCGGGCCTGCTCCGTATCTGTCCCGTCAATCAACGCGGCGATTTTTTCTGCCGCCACAGCGCACTGTGCCTCCAGCAGCTGCTGAACCAGCGCGTCATGAGCTGCCGTGCCGATGCCCTCGGTTTCATTCGAGACGTCCAGCACGATATCGGTGATGGCGTTCTCGGAGCAGGTGGCGGTCATGGTCACCTCGCCCATGCCCGTGGCGGTGGCGGTGTAGGTGCCGGGCGTGTAGCTCACAGCGGGTTTCGATTCCGCCAGCGATACGCCGGTGGCACCGTAAAGCGCTGCGGTCACGGCGGTTGCCGCCGCGCCTTTCAAAAATGACATGCGACTGATTTCCTTAGACATAGCGATACCTCCTGAGTATAATACTACTTTATTATTATATCTGATTATGACAACCTCCGTCTACAGTTTTTTTCAATTTTAATCTTCAACACGATTATTAGAAATCCCCGGGGCGTCCGTTCGGCTGGACACTTTGAACCCCGGCGTGAAGAAAGCTGGCTCCGTGATGGGCGGTATCCGTGTGCCGTTGGGATCTGCCACGCGGGGCATTGTCCGGCAGGAAGCCCCTCAGGCGGCTCATTCTCACGTCCTGTTGCACAGCGATACCGGTTTTATTTGAATATACCAACCCTTTGAAAAGATAAAATAAGAATGTTAACAACAGTCGGCTATTTAACAATAAATTAGTTTGACTAAACTAATTATACCGTGGTATACTTCTTCCCGGAAGATTGCATACTACTTCCACCTCTATAAGGCGCCCGGGTGTGCTGCGGCACCCGGGTGCCCCAAACGGAAAGACCAATGTCACAGAAAGGACGTGTATCAATATGAACAGTTTTGCCATCACACAGGTCATCGGCCGGGAGATCGTCGATTCCCGCGGCACTCCCACCGGTGAAGCGGAAGTCACACTGGCCAGCGGCATCGTCGGCCACGGCGCCGCCCCCTCCGGAGCGTCCACCCGCGAGGTTGAAGCGC
>JAFUBF010000440.1 GCA_017460325.1 Clostridia bacterium
ACCGGTGCGGCCTTTGTCCACTCCTCTATTGTTGCTTAGGCTTTCGGCGCCGTATGATTGACAGAAATCAACATTTGACAAACCGGTGCAAGGCACCGGGCCCACTCCTCTATATTGCGCGTGTGGCATGCTTGAGCCAGGCACGTTCCTCATCCGTCTGCATATACGGCATCATGCGTCGACACACTTCGGCATGGTAGTCATTGAGCCATTTCCGCTCCGCCATGCTCATCTGTTCGGGCACCACCGCATCCAGGTCTATTGGCACGCAGGTAATGGTCTCAAACTCCAGGAATGTCCCGTATTCATTGGTTTCCCGCACGCGGCAGAGCAGTTCATTCTCCGTCCGGATGCCGTATTCTCCTTCCAGGTAAATGCCGGGTTCATCCGTCGTGACCATGCCGGGTTCAATCACCGCCTCTTCCCCTCTCCCCGGCGACTGGTGCCAGCGGAAGGAATTCGGTCCCTCATGGACATTCAGGCGGAACCCGATGCCGTGACCGGTTCCGCAGCGGTAATCGATTCCCAGGTCCCAGATGGGACCGCGGGCCAGGATATCCAGACTCTTTCCCTGCATGCCGTGCAGGAAAACGGCGGAAGCCAGGCGAATCACCGAGCGGAGCACCGCCGTGAAATGCAGACGCTGCCGGTCACTGAGGGGACCCAGGGCAAACGTCCTCGTAATGTCCGTCGTTCCGTCCAGGTACTGTCCGCCCGAGTCAATCAGGAGGAAACCGGACTCCGACAGCGTGGCATTGCTCTCCTCCGTTGCCTTGTAATGCATCATGGCGGCGTTCGGTCCGTACGCGCAGATGGTATCAAAGCTCGGCATGGTATATCCGGGCTGCATTTTACGGAACGCCTCGAGCCGGGCACTGGCCTCCATTTCTGTCAGGTGAGCCTTGTCCGCCTCCATTTTGAGCCAGTACATAAACCGCGTCACCGCCGCCCCATCCAGTTCGTGACAGTGCCGCAGCCCCTCGGTTTCCCGTACATTCTTGATACATTTCATGCCGAACACGGGATTCCGTTCCTCAATGATCCGTGCACGGTCTGCTGCTCTGTACATCCGGGCCGTGGTCCGATCCGGGTCCAGCAGGAACGTTTCCGTCTCCGCCATTTCCTGAACAGCTTCGAAGACGGATTCATACGGGAGTACCTCGACCCCCTCCTGAGAGAGGAAGGTACGGATCTCCGGGCTGACTTTCCGTTCATCCACAAACCACAGCGCATCCCCAGGCCGCACCACCAGGTAGCTGATCACCACCGGTGTATTGGCCACGTCCTCACCGCGGACATTCAGCGTCCAGGCAATCTCATCCAGCACGGACAGGACATGAACCGTTGCCCCGGCTCTTTCCATCTCCCTGCGGATACGGTTCAGCCGGACATGGACCGACTCGCCGGCCGTATCCGTATCCATCCGGACCACCGGATGGTCCGGCAGTGACGGGCGATCTGTCCAGATCCCGCCCACAAGGTCCCCGCTGTCCACCAGCTGCGCCCCGGCCGCTGTCCATTCGTTCCAGCGCCGTGCCTGCGTTTCGCTGAGCAGGGCAAAATCCGTCCCGATGCGTATCTTTCCGTGGCATTTCGCACGGACATATTCCTCCAGAGTCGGGACCCCCGGCACCCGCAGCCGCATCAGGTCAATCCCGGAGCCCGCCAGCTGATGTTCCGCCTGAATAAAGTACCGTCCGTCTGTAAAAAGAGCCGCTTCATCCCCGGTAATCACCAGGGTTCCGGCCGAGCCGGTAAATCCGCTCAGCCAGGCCCTCGTTTTATAATAATCCGGCAGATACTCCGAATTGTGCGGATCTGCCGTCAGGATAACCAGGATATCAAGGTCACTTTCCTGCATTTTCTTTCGCAGGACCGACAGCTTTTTCTCTGGCGTCATAAATCAATCCCCTTCCGTCAGTCTCTATCTTTCCGTTTACATTGTACCGCAAAACAGGCCCTCTGACAAGCAAAACGTTCACTGCCGGTCCCGCCCGTCTCCTACTCCGCCCGCAGAAACAGAGCGTTTCCCCTGGACGGATAAAAAATGACTTCCATCGGTTGACTTTTCCCGTATAAACAGATAGATTTGCCTAGGGGAGGTCGTTTTCGCCGACCGTTTCTCTTCGGCGAAGCGGCAAACTCCACCCCGATTTCACAAATCGGATTCCTTCTCCACAACCCGCAGAGAAGGATAAACACAGAATTCCAGACAGACAAGGAGATACACGCCATGAAAAAAAGAGTTTTAGTTCTGTTCCTCTGTATGCTCTTCCTTGCCGGCACAGCCCTGGCCGTTGTTCCCAGATCCGGCTGGTCCGATGATCCGGATTACTACTCCGAACTGGGAGATGACCTCAGTGAGCTGGATGATACCACCCTGTACACTGAAACTGAGGATGTCTACGATTCAGGCGATTCCTACGGCGGCTCTTATGACGATTCCTATGGCGGATCATATGATGATTCGTACGGCGGTTCTTACGACGATGACAATTCCTTTACCACCGACAGCCAGGTCTATGAGGATACGGGCGATACCGGTGAGGGACAGTTCCAGGGGAACACCTCCGGTGAGGAGCCCGACACTCCTTCCGAAAATCAGCCCGTTGTCAGTATGCCGATCGGACAGACCGTACCGGACACAACGGACGAAAACGACGAAAACGGGACTATAGTGGAAACCGACAACCAGCCCGAAGTTGTCGTTCCCGGCCAGGTAAACACACCGCCCGACGTCCCGGAACCGGCCGACCCTGAGATTACCGTCACAATTGGAACAGAAAATGAAGGTGGAACCTCCGGTGGCGGCACTTTCGGCGACGATTTCTACGATGATGAAATCGATTACGAATTCCTGCTCAGGCAGTATGATGAAATCCAGACGGATGATGACACCGACATCGTGCTTTATCCGGAGGAGATTCCCTATTACATCATCGTTGACAATCCGCTCTATTTCATTGATGAGACGATTGAGCCCGATCCGGTCCAGTATCCGGATGATCTAGCCAGCCTGATCGAAACGGACACCCGGAGGTATCCGTACCGGGCCCGCGTGGCAACCCGCGGCGGCCGTCTCAACGTCCGCTCCGGCCCCAGCACCGGCTATCATGTGGTCGGCCTGATTCCCAATGGCTCTCTCGTCATCGTCTACGGTCGCTCAACGGATCTGAACTGGGCCTATGTGGTCTGTGAAAACGGCCTGCAGGGATTTGTCCTGGATGCCTACCTGACAACCCGGAACATCTTCCGCACCCCGGCCCCAACCCCGACCCCGGTCATTACGCCTGAGCTCAGCATCACGGGACAGGTTGAATTCAAAGCCACCGGGCTGGATGGCGCAGAATACCTCAGCACGGATTTCTTCGATCACAACTATGTCACCATGATCAACGTCTGGGCCACCTCCAGCAGCGCCAGCGTGAAAGAAATGGAAGCCCTTCAGGAGCTTGCCAGCCAGCTGAACGATACCCATGTGGCCATTGTGGGCATCTGTGAGGATGCCGTTGATGCGGACAGCATTGCAAAAGCAAATCAGATTCTGAATGAAAAAGGTGTAACGTTTACAAACCTGATGCCCCCTGCCAATATGGACGAGATTCTCCCGGTTCGGGGCTATCCCACCACCTATTTTGTCGACTATAACGGCAATGTCTGGGGAGCTCCCATTGAGGGCGCCTATCCGGATGCCTTTGTTGACCGTCTGATCGAAATCACCAACATCCTCCGGTAATTCGGACAGGAATGCAGCATTGTCTTCCCTGTATTTCCCCGAGAAGCGGCCATGGCCGCTTCCCGTTTTGTTTTCCTCTGCCGCCCTGCATTGATTTCGGTGCGCTTTCTGCTATAATAGCACTCATCCGCATTCCCCTGACAGCCACGGCTGAACAGGGAGAATTGCCCGGGACAGAATATGAGGCCCGGTACTCTGCACCGGTTTGTGAGGCAATATCCCCCGTCAGTCAGTGCCGAAAGCCAAAGCAGGATCAAAGGAGCGTCAAATGGGCATCACAAAAACAGACTTCATGCGCGGCATGCAGTGTCCGAAGATGCTGTGGCTGGATAAACACAAGCCCGGACTGCGGGTCATCCCGCCGGAGGTTCAGCAGCGTCTTGACGCCGGAAACGACTTCGGCGATCTTGCCATGGGCATGTTCGGCCCATACGAGGAGATAACCGTGTACCGGCCCGGCACACACATCCCGGACAAAAAGGCCATGGTGCAGCGGACAAAAGAACACCTGCTCAGGGAGACACCGGTCATCTGCGAGGCCGCTTTCCTCTACTACAACAACTACTGTGCCGTCGACATTCTGCGAAAGACCGCCACCGGCTATGATTTCTACGAGGTCAAGAATGCCGCCGAAGTACATGAATCTTTTATCCGGGATGCCGGATTCCAGCATTACATTCTCAAGCGGAGCGGCCTCAAGGTGGAACGGATCTTTCTGGTTCTGCACGGACCGGATGAGGACTATCCCTTTGTTCCCGTTGAGATTACCGGACAGGCAACGGCACTGTATGACTGGGTCAATGATCATATCTGGGAACTGAACCGGCTCCAGAAGGAAAAAGAGGAACTCTTCGCAGAGCCCGGTAAGCAGTGCATGCCCCCCTATCCCTGCTGGTACTACGGGTACTGTCACGGCCAGCCGGAAACCAACGGACAAATCCGAATGGAGGATCTCTGACATGCGTAAAACGATCATTCTGCTGCTCATTCTCTTCGCTTTTCCGGTTTCCGCCGGCGCGGCCGTTGTCACAGCAATGGCGACGGAACCCTATATGGAACAGTATCAGCTGTATTCCTGCAATGCCCGCATCCTTGATTACAACAGCGAAACCAATCTGCTCCGGCTCACGCTGATTACCCCGGAGATCTTTCCCAAAGACGAGGTGGAAGCCCTTGGTGTGGGCGATGCCATTTACACGGGTGGCCGGGAAATTCCCATCACCTCCGTCAGTTACCAGGACGGGTATCTCGTGTTCAACAGGGGAACGGAGGAATTTGAGGATGGCTCTGTCTGGCTCTCCGAAGACTCTGACGGGAATTACCGGACCATTTACTGGCATGACAATGTCTGGACGGAGATTGAACAGCTTGAGCTGCCTGTAACCGAAGCTCTCCTCCTGCTTGACCGTATCAACCCGGAAACCGGAGAGAGCCTGGAAAAACCCACCGTTCACCCTTCCACCCGGTTCATCCGCATGATGGAGGAGGCTGCCCGGGGCGAGGATCCCGGGTTCAGCGCCAACAATGTCCTCGTCGTTTTCAACGCAGAGGGTCAGCTGGCCGTCATTGAACGGTACTATGTTCCCTGGCAGTAAGTCCGGCCACAGGCCCGGACTCACAGGCAATACATACTTCGACACGAACATGCAAAAACCGGCTTCGCACTGTGCGAAGCCGGTTTTTTCTGTCTGGCTGACCGCCGGGTCATGGATTCGCCGCGTGTGCCGCAACAAATTGAGTGAACCATCACAAACACATTACATGAACCACTGAAACGCCTGGATTTCACGGAATAATATAGGAACACACACGCAACGTGAGCCAGT
>JAFUBF010000441.1 GCA_017460325.1 Clostridia bacterium
CGGCTGAGCCACTGCATCAATGTCACCGGATGGCCCTCACAGAGAACCGGCTGCCCGGTAATGTCCAGCCGGCAGTCATCATTCAGCACGGGAATCCAGGCAAAATGTCCCACGTATTCATAGGGCTCCCCGTCTGCCCCTGTGAAAAGTCCGTGCATGTCCACGATCCTGTCCCAGAAGGTGAAGTGGCAGTCCCGGGCACCGGCCGCCAGCAGGCGGCGCCAGGTCGGCACCACCGTCTCTTCCGGATTCACAACAGGATCGTTTTTCGCATGCGTAAACCAGATGGGGATGTCCTTCATCCGCTCAATCTCCGCCTCCGTAATCCGTTTGTCCGGCATGGCCTCACAGACGGGGAACGCCGCCGCAAAGAGTTCCGGGAAGGACCGAAGCATGCGAATGGTCATAAAGCCGCCGTTGGAATCCCCGCCCAGATATACCCGGTCCGGGTCAATGGCGCAGCGGAATCGGGCCATGAACTCCTCAATCAGGGCTCTGAGCGCTTCGGTATACATGGAATTGCCGGAATCGCCGTACTGACCGCTTCCGTCATCCATCCACATGGTATCACACTGCGGCACCAGGACAAAGGCACCCCCGAACAGGT
This sequence comes from Clostridia bacterium, assembly GCA_017460325.1. Classification (GTDB taxonomy): domain Bacteria; phylum Bacillota; class Clostridia; order Christensenellales; family Aristaeellaceae; genus Ventricola. Next base: position 608 of record JAFUBF010000441.1, read on the forward strand.
CCTGGATCCGCTCCTCCGTCAGCTCCGTCACCTTGTGCCCGGAGTAGACCACCGGCAGGTCCTGCCCGCCCTCCCCGGCGCCATGCAGATAGACGATCAGGGGCTTCGGCGTATCCAGCCGGCGCGGAACGAAATAGCCGTACCGGATGGGGTGTTCGGGATGGGACGACTGGCCTGCCTGAAACCGCTCCGTTTTCCGGTTAAGCACGCCGGCGCAGCGGTCAAACACGAGGCCGGTCAGGTCCTCCCCGGGTCCCACCGGGGCCAGCGCGGTAATGCGGTAATCGTGCAGGATGTACCGTCCGTGTCCGTTCAGGCCGGTATGATCCGGGACCAGTGCTGAGGAGCAGTCCCACATTGGCCCGTAAGGCATCTCCAGTGTGACATACCGGCTCGGGCCGGAGATCCTTTTTCCCTCCGGATCGGAGGGATACGCCGCCGTTACGGGCCGATAGGCACGGTTTGGCAGCAGCGGCTCGGGCTTTCGGGGGAACCTGGGCAGATGAATCAGCGTCCCGTCCTTCTCCCGGATCTCCACACAGACCGAAAACGCGGCCGGATCCGGCCCGTCCGCATCAACCGGACAGGGCATGCACAGCACCAGACGGGTCACATACGGCCCGGCATCCGTCACCTCAATGATCTGATAATACGGATAACTCATCCTGTTCACCTGCTTTCTTTCATTCTGCCTGGCCGGCCCGAATCACGCGGATCAGCCGGGCTGCGGCTTTTTTCAGTTCCGTTACGGAGAGCGTTCCCGCCTCCAGTTCCGCCCGAAGGTTTTCAAGGTCCATGGGCAGTCCCGGCATCACCAGGTCGTTCCCGGCACGGATACATCCGGCAGCCGTACAGGAACTGTCCTGGTTGGTGGTGGTCCAGTCCGTCATGATCGCGCCGTCAAACCCGAATTCACAGCGTGCCACTTTCATACACAGATCATAGCTGTTCGCCGCATGGACCCCGTTCACCAGGTTATAGCTGGTCATAATGGACAGGGGATGGGATTCACGGATGGCAATCCCGAACCCCCTGAGATAGATTTCCCGGAGGGCCCGCTCCGAAAGAACGCTGTCCGAATGCATTCGGTCATCCTCTTTGTTGTTGCAGGCAAAGTGCTTGATGGTCGTCCCCCGTCCCGGATGGCTCTGTACCCCGCGCGTCATGGCCGCCGCCATCCGCCCGCTCAGCAGCGGATCCTCGGAATAGTACTCAAAATTCCGTCCGCAGAGCGGGTCCCGGTGAATGTTCATGCCCGGTGCCAGCCACAGAGCCACCCCGTACAAATCCATCTCCTCCCCGATGGCCGCCCCGCACCGGCAGACCAGTTCCGGATTCCAGGTCTGGGCCAGCATGGTTCCCACCGGCAGAGCCGTACAGAACTGATAGTACGGCGTTCCCTCCGGCAAACTGCCCCTGTACAGGAATCCCTTTTCCAGGTTCATCTCCATGGGAATCGGCTGGATCTGCCCGTCCCGCACGGTATAGCGCTGTGTCAGGCGAAGACCCGCCGGACCGTCTGCCAGGACAATGCCGGGCACCCCCTGTGCCTCGGCACATCCGCTGGTCTCGCCTGCGGATCCCGGAACAGCGCTCCCGGCAGATCCCAGGGCACTTCCCTGTCCTTTTCC
>JAFUBF010000442.1 GCA_017460325.1 Clostridia bacterium
CAATTCCGAAAAGGGCCGGTCCGATAAGAAGACCCGCAAGGATCTCGCCCACCACTTCGGGAACGCCCACCTTTTTCCCGATCGTGCTGCATGCTTTCGCCGCAAAAAGGATGACCGCAAGGTCCAGCAGATAACGAATACTGTCCTCCATGATACTCTCCCGTTCTTTCGCTTTATGTTGTCCCGGGTCCTGTCCCCCGGACGGCTCAGTTCCATTCTGCATCAGATGCGATGGCGATTATACTGCCGGAACCCGACATCCGCAAGACCCGCGGAACTTTTCCTCCGAAAACCATTCGGCGCAGGAACAGGGTAAAAACTGACCCTGCTACTTCCCGTCCAGACAGAAGCGCTGTACGCGCTGCAGAAAATCCGGCGCTTCCTCATAGAGTCCATGCCCCAGTTTCTCAACCATAACCAGCTGAGCCCCTGGGATTCTCCCGGCCATCTCTACCGATGCCTGCCCGGTCACAATCTGATCCTCTTCCCCGCCGATCACCAGTGTCGGGCAGAGTATCCGGTCAAGGCATTCATAGGCATCGTGGGTGAGGCAGGATTCCGCCTGAATCAGAAAGCGTTCCATGGACGAAGATTTCCCGAAAAGTCCTGCCAGCATATACCAGCGTCGCATTTGCCTCAGCCGTTTCTCCGAATAGGAACGCTCCGCGGTATCCTGCATGATCCCCCGGAAATCGCCCCGCTCTGCCATCCCGATCCACCGGGCAATCACCTGGCGAACTGTTTCATTGGGGCGGCTGAGCGTCACCACCAGCACCAGCCGCTCTATTCGTTCCGGATGATCAATGGCCAGCCACTGGGCAATCATCCCGCCCTGGGAGACCCCTACTGCCATTACCGATGACAGTCCGAGGGCCTCAAGTGCGGTATTCAGATGCTCCGCCATCTCCCGGGTCGACATTTTGGGAGAAAGCTGCCGTTCACGACTGAAAACATACACCGTAAAATCTCGGGCCAGTGAACGATACAGAAACGCGAACGGAATCGCCATTCCCTTAACCGTCCTGAGTCCGTCTCCTACGCCCGGGATCATCACCAGGGGCGTTTTGCCCCGCCCAAAGCGGATATAGTCCATGGTCATCCCCGGCAGGTTCAGCGTGCCGTTTTCAAACAGGGACATTCCATTCTCCATTCTCCGGTCTGTCTGCGGCCGGTTTTCTTTTCATGACACAGCCCGGCATCTGACCTGTCCATGATACACACAAACAGACTCAAATGTCCAGTGTCATTTCCCTTGGGCCTCCCGAAAGCAGGCAAACAGGGCACCCCCGTGGAATGCCCTGTTTGCCTGTTTTTGCCACTTCAACGAATTTCCCGTGTCTCCTCCACGATTTCGGCGTCGGTATTAGCTTCCACAAACGCCGACAGTTCATCCATCAGGTGGTCCGCCATGGCGCTGTGCGGAACAACGGCTGCCGTACCGATCACGATTACCTGATGGATATCCTGCTCATCAATTTCCGCCGCCGAGATGTGAAACTGATTCTGCATTCTGGAAACCAGACTTTTGACAATCATTCGCTTTTCCTTGAGGCTGTGCACCCACGGTGCATACAGCCGAAAGGTCATTACCGCCACATTCATATTCGTCCCCATTTTGCTCATCTTTACGAAACCGCATTTGTCCACCTGAGGATCTTCCCGGTCCGTCAAATGTCAGACAGGCTTCTTCTTCAGGAGCCGCTGAGACCGTGCCTTTGCCTCAGTATCATCGTCCTCCACATACCCGTCATAGGGTGCCTCGGCATCCGTCTAGTGCCGGGTAAAGGGTCTGCACAGCTCCGCACGGTGCGCAAAGGCAATATCCAGATCATCTGTC
>JAFUBF010000443.1 GCA_017460325.1 Clostridia bacterium
TGAGGACTGTGATAAAACACAGTGGCAGAAATGGACCGAACAGGAAAATGGATGCCCACTAAAGCGCTATTGCGTGTCGTCGATAGGTAGGTGGTCTATAAAGCACCCATGCTGAGAATGTCTGATAGGCTGACAAATAAAGTGCAGGATGACAGGCAGACTGAATAATCATCATTATTGGGTCTGTCATGCAAAAAAGTATCTCAGGTTTCAGCGTGTTTTGCTTCCTCCTATAACCTGAACTTCCACAAAATGACTCCTGCAATGATAGATGATGACACTGTGAATCTTACACTATCATTGCAGGACTGTCAATTTTGGATTTTCCCCGTTTTCAGCCAGATTCTATCCGTAGATTCGAGCGCTCCGAAGAGTCAACCGCCAAAGCCCATCATCCCGAGAGCATCTGCCCATGGGTACAGGAAAAGGCGTGACCATGGTCACGCCTTTTCTCATTGGGTTGTACGATCTCCGCACAGACGGAAACCGTTTTGTACAGATTGGATTATTCCGTATACATCGGGCGCTTCTGATAATGGGTATGCAGGAGCTCATGCGCCACATGGCTGCCGGGCTTCCCGAGGAACTCATCATACAGAATCTTGATCTCGGAGTTGTCATGGCTCTTGCGCAGTTCCTTGGCACGGTCCTCACCGTAGAGAGCCTTGGCACGCTCAACGCGAATGTCGCATTCCATCTTGACGGTGGAGGAGACGATCGGCTGACCGCCGCCGTTGACGCAGCCGCCGGGGCAAGCCATGATCTCGATGAAGGCATAATTCTTCTCGCCGGAACGGACGCTGTCCAGCAGCTTGCTGGCATTGCCCGTACTGCTGGCCACTGCGACGCTGACATCGCTACCGCCAATCTGAATCGTGGCTTCCTTGACGCCCTCAACACCGCGGACCTGATGGAATTCAACATCCTTCAGTTTCTCGCCGGTGATGGTCTCATAGGCGGTACGCAGTGCCGCTTCCATAACACCGCCGGTCGCACCGAAGATGACAGCAGCACCGGTGGACTCACCCATCATGCTGTCAAAGTCACTGTCCGGAAGTGCGCAGAAGTTGATGCCGGCTTCCTTAATCATGCGGGCCAGCTCACGGGTGGTGATAACCACATCCACATCCGCCAGGCCGTCATGACCGAGCTCAGGACGCTTTGCCTCAAACTTCTTGGCCGTGCAGGGCATGACCGAAACGACGACGATCTTGGAGGGATCAATGCCCGCCTTCTTCGCATAGTAGGTCTTGATCATGGCGCCGGTCATCTCATGCGGAGACTTGCAGCTGGAGAGATTGTCGAGGAAATCCGGATAATAGGTCTCGGCGAACTTGATCCATCCCGGTGAACAGGAGGTGATCATCGGCAGCTTGCCGCCGTTGGTGATCCGCTCGACCAGTTCGTTGGCCTCTTCCATGATCGTCAGATCCGCGCCGAAGTCCGTATCGAACACACGGTCGAATCCCAGGCGCTTCATGGCCGTAACCATCTTGCCGGTAACGGAGGTGCCCATGGGATAGCCGAATTCCTCGCCCAGTGCCGCACGAACGGCCGGTGCAGGCTGGATCACCACATGCTTATCCGGATCAGCCAGAAGGTCCCACACCTCACGGGTATCGTCCTTCTCATACAGAGCGCCCACCGGGCAGTTGACGATGCACTGTCCGCAGTTGATGCAGCTCATCTGGGCCAGCTTGAGTCCCCACGGAGACTCGATCGCCGTCTTGAAGCCGCGGTTGACCGGGCCGATGACGCCGATATTCTGCACATGTGCGCAGACCGAGACGCAGCGACGGCAGAGAACGCACTTGTTGTTGTCGCGTACGATGGACGGAGAGAGGTCATCAATGGTATAGCTGTTCTTGACACCCTCATACTTGTCGCCGTCCTCAACACCCAGCTCAAGGCACAGCTTCTGCAGTTCGCAGTTCTGGCTGCGGATGCAGGAGAGGCACTTCTTCTCATGGGTGGAAAGGGTCAGTTCAAGGATATTCTTGCGGTATTCCTTAATGGCCGGGGTATTGGTCTTGACGACCATGCCATCGGACGCCGGCAGAACGCAGGCTGCCTGCAGGGCACGGGCGCCGGAATCGACGACGCACATACGGCAGGCGCCGATCTCGTTAATTCCCTTCAGGAAGCACAGGGTAGGAATATGGACGCCAGCTTGTCTGGCCGCCTCAAGTACGGTCGTACCATTGGGCACCTGCACCTGTACACCATCAATTGTAAGACTAATCATTTTCTCCATTGTCATATCCTCCGCTTACATCTTGGTGATGGCACCGAAACGGCACTTCTCCATACATGCACCGCACTTCAGACACTTGTCGGGATCAATCACATGCTGCTTCTTGACCTCGCCGGAAATGGCCTGGGCCGGGCAGACGCGTGCACAGGCGGTACAGCCGCGGCACTTGTCAGTGATCACATACTGCAGGAGCGCCTTGCAGTGATGCGCCGGGCAGCGTTTTTCCTTAATGTGTGCCTCATACTCATCGCGGAAGAAGTGGAGCGTGGAGAGGACCGGGTTGGGCGCAGTCTGACCAAGTCCGCAAAGTGCGGTTGACTTGATGGTCTTGGCGAGCTCTTCGAGCTTCTCAATGTCGCCTTCCTTGCCCTTGCCGTTGACGATGCGGTTGAGGATCTCCAGCATGCGCTTGGTGCCGACACGGCACGGCGTGCACTTGCCGCAGGACTCATCCACGATAAAGTCCAGATAGAACCGGGCGATGTCAACCATACAGTTGTCCTCGTCCATGACAATCATACCGCCGGAGCCCATCATGGAGCCGGCCGCAATCAGGTTGTCATAGTCAACCGGGGTATCCAGCAGGGACTCAGGCAGACATCCGCCGGAAGGACCGCCGGTCTGAACGGCCTTGAACTTCTTGCCGTTGGGGCAGCCGCCGCCCACATCGTAAATGATCGTCCGGAGGGTCGTTCCCATGGGAACCTCGACCAGACCGGTGTTGTTGATCTTGCCGCCCAGAGCGAACACCTTGGTTCCCTTGGACTTCTCGGTACCCATGGCATTGTACCAGTCGGCACCGTGGAGGATGATCTGGGCCACGTTGGCATAGGTCTCAACGTTGTTGAGCATGGTGGGCTTTCCGAACAGACCCTTGACAGCCGGGAACGGCGGACGGGTGGTCGGCTCACCGCGCTTGCCCTCGATGGAATGCATCAGAGCGGTTTCCTCGCCGCAGACGAAAGCGCCGGCGCCGAGACGGATGAACAGGTTGAAGCTGAAATCCGTACCGAAGATGTGGTCGCCCAGGAGGCCGTACTCACGGGCCTGCTCAATGGCCACATTCAGGCGCTTAACCGCAATCGGATACTCCGCACGGACATAGATGTAACCCTCGCTGGCCCCGATGGCATAGCCGGCAATGGCCATGGCCTCGATGATGGCATGCGGGTCACCCTCAAGAATGGAGCGGTCCATGAACGCGCCCGGGTCGCCCTCGTCCGCGTTACAGGCAACGTACTTCTGATCCGATACGCTGTTATAGGTAAACTTCCACTTGAGGCCGGTGGGGAATCCGCCGCCGCCACGGCCGCGCAGTCCGGATTTGAGGATCTCATCGATGACTTCCTCACGGGTCATCTTGGTGAGAGCCTTTTCAAGAGCCAGATAGCCATCCATGGCCAGGTACTCATCAATGTTCTCCGGATCAATGACGCCGCAGTTGCGCAGCGCGATACGCTTCTGATGCTTGTAGAACGTAATGTCCTCAAGTGCCTTATTGGCATCCTGCTCCCGCGTCGCATGGTCGGTGTACACCAGATGCTCCACCTTGCGGCCCTTGAGCAGATGCTCGGTAACAATCTCATCCACGTTTTCCGGCTTGACACGGCTGTAGAACGTACCATCCGGATAAACGATGACAACAGGACCCGCCTCGCACAGTCCGAAGCAGCCGGTACGAATGACCTTTACTTCCTTATCCAGACCGTTCTCGGCAATTTTCTCGTTAAAACGCTCGATCAGCGTTGCGGAACCAGAGGATGAACAGCCGGTACCGCCGCAGACCAGCACATGTGCGCGATATATTTCCATGACTTCATCCTCCCGTTCAGTTCTTCTCGGCTGCGCCGATGGTGTATTCCTCTACCGGGCGCCCGTTGACAATGTGCTCCGCCACAATGCGCGGAACCATCTCCGGCTTCACATGTACGTATGTGACCTTCTCTTTGCCGGGAAGGATCACATCGACCATGGGCTCAAGACGGCACATGCCGATGCAGCCGGTCTGGGAAACCGTCACGTGATTCAGCTTCCGCTTCTCAATCTCATCCATAAATGCGAGCATGACGGGGCGGGCGCCGGCGGCAATGCCGCAGGTGGCCATACCGATGACAACACGGGTCGTCTCGCCTTTTTCCTCCGTCCGCAGGTTAATGCGGGAAAGAGTTGCCTTGCGGATCGCTTCGAGTTCTGCCATTGATTTCATTTCATGATTCCTCCCAAAATCGGTTGAATTTCTTCATCAAGAGATTCTCTAATCCACTGTACCACACTGGGTTCCGCCAGAGAGACTCCCTCCAGCACCGGCCGTATTTCCTCAGTCGTAAAGGACATCTCACCGCCCGGAGAGGAGCACCTGAGCGAAAACTCGGGCTTATCCGGGCTTCCCATGATAATGGACGCCATGGTAGATGGCAGATCCCCCAGCGGCAGGCAGTCAATCGATCCGGTGACGAAGTAGGCAACGATCTCCGTTCCCACACCTTCCTCACTCTCGATATCCACCCGTCCTCCGGACTGCATGGCATTCTGCATCAGCAGAGGAATTCCAAGGCCCACCTTCCTTGTGGTCCGCGTCGTGGTAAAAGGGCTCCGGACCCGCGCCAGAAAATCCGGCGACATTCCGCATCCGTCATCCTTTACCCCCATCTCAAGAACACCGTCCGCCCCGAGATGAAAGCGAATATCCACATGATCGGCGCCTGCCTTGACACTGTTCTGCACAATGTCCAGTAAGTGTAAAGAAATCTCTTTCATTTCTGTCCTCAGTCTTTGGCCCTGTATTTGTCAATAATTCCGGGCACCGCATCAGGAGTCAGGCGGCCATACACCTCACCGTTAATCATCATAACGGGAGCAAGACCGCAGGCGCCGAGGCAGCGGGTTGCCTCAAGGGTGAAGCGTCCATCCGGCGTCGTTCCGCCGACCGGGATTCCGAGAACCTCGGAGAGCTTGTCCAGTACCGTCTGGCTGCCCTTGACATAGCAGGCTGTTCCAAGACAGACACTGATCAGATATTCTCCCTTGGGATGCAGAGAGAACTGTGCATAGAAGGTGGCCACACCATAGACCTCACTCAGCGTTACGCCGAGGCCTTCTGCGATGAATTTCTGCACATCCTCCGATACACATCCAAAAATTCCCTGTGCGCCCTGAAGAACAGGCATGAGAGCTCCGGGCTGATCCCGATGTGAATCAATGAGCTCCTGCAGTTGAGCGAATTTTTCCTTGGACTGATCCATGAGATTTTTCTAACCTCCTTACAAAATAAACCGCTTGGTGCTATCAAGCCACTGGCGATTATATCACAAACAGAAATCCTTGTATATATTTTAACAATCTCATTGTCGAAAAACTGCAAAAAAGCCTCTCCAAATTCGGCCAAATTCCGTATGGGCCCTCTGTTTCAGGCCTCTTTTCTGTTTCCCCTCCGGCACAGCCAGCCCTGGGCCGCCTCTACTCCGTCGGGGCGCCGGCACGCAGATAATCAAGAAAGGCCGCCGGGGTCGCCTCCGGCAGGTCAACCGTAATCTCCGGTTCCAGAATATCCCCCAGATAGTGTGCATCCGAGGAATGCAGGATCACCTTCCCCACCTGCGGGGAATGCGGACAGGGCAGGGCACGCCATACCTCAACGGCCGTAAAGTGCAGTTCCTCGGGCATCATGCCCAGGTTCACCAGCAGTCCGTTGGATCCCCGGTTGATATGTGCCGGAACCGGAACACCGCCCATCTCCCGGATGCGTTCGGTCAGTTCCGACAGCCGCAGATCCGATGCCCCGATGAGCAGGGTATCCTCCTCCCCGATCACCTGGTCATCCTCGTCCATGATCAGCTGGTTGCCGAACACTTTCGGCTTATTCTTCTGTCTGGGCATATGCGGTTTCAGAAACGCCGAAAACTCCAGAGCCACCTCCACACTGGGGAAATACCCGAGCAGATGGACCTCTTCCTTTGTCGTGATTTCCATCCCCGGAATCATGGCAAGACCGTATGCCTCACAGACTTTCCTGACCGTCGGCAGATTGCCGGCGGTATTGTGATCCGTGACTGCAATCATCTGCAGTCCCTTGATCACTGCCATGCCGCAGATATTGGCCGGTGTCATATCATCACTGCCACAGGGTGAAAGGCAGGAATGAATATGCAGATCCGAATAAAACAGTGCCATGATCAGTTGTGGGGCGGAATCCCGTTTGCCGCCATCCGGCCGCAGATTTCATAGGCGCTCAGCGGGGAGGTAAGCACAACCATTTCCTCATCCACTGCTTTTTTGAGGCTTTCCTCCTCCATGTCGATATTTTCCGGCAGGATAATGCACGCCATCTCGGAGAGAACGGCCACTGCCACCACATTCATGTGAGTCTGGACAGTCACCCATGCCATTCCGGAATCCCCGTGCGACATTACCCAGCTGAGCAGATCGCAGACATACCCGCAGGTCACATTCCGATCGGTCGAAACAGCCGGCGTCAGATTTTTCGCCTCAATGAGCGTCATCAGTTCAGTAACAAGCATTGCACATTCTCTCCTTTTTTCATTGCACGGTCAGGTCTCCCTGCACCGCTGCCCACAGTCCCATGGCAGTTACCTGACTATTCACGCTTGGTCTGGGCCAGTTCCACCATTTCCTGAGCCATGACCTTGAGTTTGTCCTTCATAATATGGATGCAGTCCATCTCGTGGCAGTACCCTCTGACGATATCCTCCGCAAAGGACCGGCAGGTAGGCGAGCCGCAGGAACCGCAGTCATACCCGGGAAGCCGCTCAATGATCTCATTCATGCGGACCATCTTGCGCATGGCCTCCTGCATGTTGTCATCCAGCCGGATGGCATCCCTCTCCTCAATCTCCTCATCGTTTTTCGTGGGATACTTGTTGAGGTACGAGGTGGGCACATCCTGATCCGGATGAATCTCCGGCATCTGCTTGACCATCTGCCGGATCGTGTTTTTGGCCACATAGTTGTTCTCAAAGGTCAGCGGTCCGCCCACGCAGCCGCCCATGCACGCATTTCCTTCAAAATACGTGAGATCCATCAGCTTGTAGTTTTCCACTTCCTCAAGAACCCGGATCACATTGTCAATGCCA
>JAFUBF010000444.1 GCA_017460325.1 Clostridia bacterium
GAACATCCGGCCAATGATTGTTTGCCAAGAAAATCACCCCAAAATACCGAATAATTCATCTGTAAATCAATGTGTCCATCTGTACTCACCTATTTTAATGAATTACCGGTGATTATGTCAATATTTTCTTTTACAAACAACCAACTAAAATGAAGGGGTTTTGGCAATCAAAAAATAATAATAAAATGATGATAAAAATGCAAAGAAATTCATTGTGTTCAATTTTGCGGAGGTTCAGGCATGAAGGTTCACGTCGGTACATGATGAGGAATTCACTGCTCTCATCAGATGTTTCAATGTCAGTTACAAGAAAAAGATCAGAAGACCTGTTTGTGGAAATTCTTTGGAATCTCCATCCAAAGATGCGCATCTTATGGTACAATAGGGGTCAGAAATTTAAGGCAGCTCATGAAACAGACCAACTGCAGCAGGCAGCAACCGAATGAGTCATCAGCCCGGGCGACCCCCTGAATATCAGAGAGGACTTTTATATGAACAACAGACAGTGTGACATCTTCATCTCCTACCGCCGGGAAGGCGGTGACATGACGGCAATGTATCTATACCAGGAACTGAAGGAGAGAGGCTATGATGTTTTCTATGATCTCGAAGTGCTGAGGTCCGGAAACTTCAATGAGGCGCTCCTTGAGAATATCCGTGTATGCAAAGACTTTGTGATTGTACTCTCCCCGCATTCACTGGACCGCTGTACGGATGAAAACGACTGGGTCCGGAAGGAACTGGCTGAGGCGATCCGATGCGGGAAAAACATCGTTCCCATCATGCTGAATGGTTTTGCTTTTCCGGATCAGTTGCCGGAGGATATTGACGTTATACGCTACCAGAACGGCCTGTCGTCATCGACGGAGTACTTCAAGGAGAGCGTAACCAGACTGTGCAGCAAGTATCTGCTGTCAAAGCCGAAATCAAAGAAGAAGACAGTATCGCTGACTCTTGTCATCGCCGTCCTGGTCATTGTTGCGGCTATCGTGTCTGCAGTGTTGCTGCTCCGCCCTTCTTCGCCGGCAGCACCCGTGCCGGCTGCTGAACCCACTGCCCAGGCAATGTCCACGCCTGTTCCCGCGGATACAGCAGTGCCTGAGGCTGAATCGACAGGAAACGCTACCGCTGTACCTGATTTGGAGAAGACAACGGTACCTGCAGGTGCGCCAGCCGCAGAAGCAACGGCGATTCCTGCTGCCGGAGAAGCGACTGAACCCGCAGGTACGCCAGCCGCAGAGGCAACGGCAATTCCGGCTGTTGGAGAAACGACTGTACCCACAGGTGCGCCGGCTGCAGAAGGAACGGCAAGTCCTGCTGCTGGAGAGACGGCTGTATCTGCAGGTGCGCCAGCCGCAGAGGAAACGACGATTCCTGAAGTCGGGGAACCCTCCGTGTCTGTTGCCGGAACGAATTCTGAAACCACCGTGACGGATGAAACAGGGGAGCCGGAAGTGCTGATGACATTGGCTATACCTGTCATGCCCCGGAGACTGGTGGATAATGGAATTCTGAACAATGACTGGCTGTTCTCGATGCCGGACAAGGATGACTGGCGCATCGAACTCCTGGAGGGAGAGGACCTGGAGGCACGGATTACGGACGGGGAATTCTGGATTGACAAGGTGCCCGAAGAAGTTGGAACAACCCGTTACCTTGTCACCGGGAAAGAGAAGACGTATATGGTCGTTCTTGAAAAGTCTGTACCAAATCCGTTGCCCGAGGAAGCGGTCCTTCTGAATGGAAACGGCGAGGATATCAAAGATCAGACGGTATCCATCGGACTCGGTGAAAAATATGATCTCGTCTGTCACTTCACACCGGATGGATGGACATTCTTGGGGCAGGAACAGAAAATCGACATCTGGCTCAGTGAGGGAGAAGGGGAGATGGAAACAAACTGCGAGGGTACAGAGGGAACGCTGAGGATGTTCACGCCGGGAAGTTATCGGATTGGAGTCAGGCTTGACAGCGGAAATGCGTGTGCATACAGATTTTTCTCCCTTGAGGTGAAGGAGCCTTAATTCCGTGGAAGGCAGAAGCGGATACATTGCAGATGCAGTACAGTGAACGCAGACTGTGGTTTCCGGAGCAATGGTGTCAACGGATGCAGGAACACTCATGATCCTGATACGGAAGGACCGACGAAGACTGCGGAAAGTCCTGCGTGGATTTCCGTGATCAGAGAGAGCGTAAAGAAACGAAGCTCCCCTTTGGGGGAGCTTCGTTTCGGCTTACTCAGGCATTGGCTGTACAGGCTGAACCACATGGGTTATGGCAGAGCACTGATTATATGTCATTGGCATGGGTTGGATGATGCATCATCGGGCTGTGCAGCACCATCTGCCTCCTGTGACAGCCTTTCCGGACTTCAACCGGTTTAAACGAGTATGGTAAGGGCTTTTGTGTCATGCCGGAATCAGGCCTGATTCAACGCAGATTTCTCTGGATGACCGCGTTTCCCTCGCCCTTCGTACCCGAAGCTGAAGGAGCGGTTCCCGTGAATCACGGACTCTGTCTCCGGGCCATGAAGGAAGTTACCTTCGGACCTGCGCAGATCATCCTCTCAAATCCGGTTTAATACTGCATGAACAGTTCTTCCAGTGATGCCTGGTTCGTTTCGCCCGTCAGGGCCAGTCGCAGCAGAACGGCAGCCTTCTGGGGAGGCAGATTGTTCGCATTCACCGTGTTGCTGCAGAGAAGATCGTCATTCGTGATGATGCCGTCGTCGATTCTGGATGAAATAACGACCGGGATCGACAGTCCGTTGATGACTTCAATCCATTCCTCGCTGAATCCCCCGGCGCCGGCACTGGCGATTACCAGCCCGTCAGAATGTTCAGCTGCGTACTGCAGCAGACTCGGGTCTGCATCTATAGAGAAGTAGAGAATGGATACTTTCGGGAGGGTTTGAAGACCGGATACATCAAATTCAGAGGCTGTTGTATGCCGCTTTGACGAGCTTTCATACAGATTGATGGCGTCATCCCTGACGATGCCAATGCAGCCTGTTTCCCCGGCAGCAATGGCTGTTACGTTATAGGTGCTGGTTTTTGTCACGGAACGCGCGGCATAGATCCGATCGGAGAAAACAATCAGTACACCCTGCCCTTTCGTTTTTTCCGAAGCGGCAACACAGACGGATTCATACAGGTTCATGGGACCATCTGCTGAGATAGAGGTGGCCGGACGCATGGAACCGGTCAGAACGACAGGTTTGTCCGTTTTCACCGTCAGATTCAGGAAATAGGCAGTTTCCTCCATTGTGTCAGTGCCGTGTGTGATGACAAAACCCTTTATATCCGGATCTGCGGCCATTTCATTGATGGTATTGGCCAGGGTAATCCAGGTTTCCGCTGTAATATCATCTGAACCGACGTTACAGACCTGAATGGCTTCGATTTCAACCACATCTGACAGCTTTGGCACCGCAGAAAGAAATTCCTCCGCCGTCAGAGAACCCGGTGTATACCCTGCGGTTTTTCCTGCTTCACCGGCTCCGGCGATGGTTCCTCCGGTTGCCAATACAACGATCTTCGGCTTCTTTTCGGAAACGGTGGCCTCCTCCGCTCCGGCAGAAACCAGGATGAATACCATCATCAGACACATGAGAATTGCAGCGATTCTTTTCATGGTTCAATACTTCTTTTCATGTTGTTTGGGTTTTCGGCATCGTATGATTGGCGGGAGGCACTATCTGACAAGCCGGTGCAGACTTTGCCCATTCCTTCAATTGTTTGACCGTTCTTTATCGATTTTCGGAACTGAACCGGGCATGCAGTTCAAAGACTTCGAATCTTCAGGTTTTCCTGTTCCTCCCGGAGCAGCCTGTGGACAGACCGGGTATCATTTTTGTCAGTCTTTTTTTGAGTGGTGGCGCGATCAAAATGGCAAGTCAGAATCATCATCATCAGGAAATTCGGCCCATGAGCCGTCTTCAATTTCGTCAGTGGAATCAACCCACGGACCGCCTTCAATATCGTCAATGAAATCAGCGCACAGGCTGCCTTCAAAGTCGTCAGTGAAATCAATCCACGAGCCATCTTCAATTTCGTCAGTGGAATCAACCCACGGTCCGTCTTCTATTTCGCCAGAGAAATCAGCCTGTGGTCCGTCTTCAATTTCGTCGGGAAAATCAGCCCACGAATCCTCTTCATATTCGTCAGCAATCCAGTCATGCGTGGGATTAAACCGCATCTCCCATGCATACTTCGCCTCGCGCCGTACTGCTTCCCGATGGTCTGTCATCAGCTTTTTCAGCCACTTTCTGTTGGCTTTGGAAAGCCGGAACGGGAGCCCGTTAATCCGGTTTATCACAATCATTTCCTCCCGGACAGCGGCGGGCAGACTGTGGCACTTCTTGCAGATATGGGCTGCGTGTCCCCGACCGGAGAAGCTTTCGTTGGATTTATATTGTCCACAGACCTTACAGAAATGGCTCATTATTATCGCAACCTTTCGCGTGTATCGTTGCTCCTGTTGTTCCGTTCTCGGGCTGCCATTATTCTACCACATATCCGCTCGGGATGACTACCAGAGAAAATGAATTCCCCTCCCAACAGGATCATTTGAAGAAGAAATGCACTTCGTGGGAAAAGGAAAGGCATGGGGGAGCAGATAATAGGCAGGGAATTTCCGTACCTTTTCCGTTTTGAAAGGTTACAGGGAAAGGCGAGAGACGGGAATGCGGAAGCACAAAGCTGGAATTGTGGCACAGAAGTGACAAGTGCAGAAAAGTGATCCGGCTGTGTAATCAAAACAGATGCATCCAGAACGCCGGGTATCCCGGAAAACGACAGGGGACGTTGAGCTGTCAGGAGAACCTGACGTTGACTAAGAGAGTGTGTTGAGGACATATGGTCCTGAAATTAGAGGGGTTATGGGGGTATACATCCAGCTGGGAATAACAGATTTTCGATTCCATCAACCGTCATGCCCCTGGAAATTGGGATATACGTCATTTCAACTCTGGAAGAGGTAAGGAATCAGAGAGAAGGTACACTTCTCTATAAGGTGGAGTGTATGATTATTCCGGTTCCCCTGTGGCCTTGTCTCTCTGCCAGATGGTTTTTATCAACGGCTCTCATAATTGTCATCCAGTGAAGCTGTCAAACAGGATGCATTCATATGAGGAATAACGCCAAAGTCTGTCGGTGTGGACAACCAGCCATTAGATCCACTTTCTGCGGACGAATCCGTACAGGCGTTCTCAGACGGACACCAGTGGACAGGATACCACACTAACCACCCTACGTAAAAGCCGCATTTTTCGTTCTCATGCTCCGTCCTTTATTCTGGCTGACAGGTGAGAGGGCAGGTGACTGACAAATCACTGAGCGAAAGAGGCTGCCTTCAGAATAGCTCCATTAGGATGAGGCGGAAAGCGGTCTCGGGAATGCATTGAAGACGATGACGTTTGAGTCTTTTGAGATCAAAATGCCCTGGTAGAAGGTGATGTAGGAGAAAGCGGACCGGTTCGTTGGAAGCGTGAGGATTGGAAAGCGGAAATGGCTGTTTGCCCTTGGTCAGTCCGGCAGCAGGAGATGTACATGTGCACCGTGGTTTGCATGCAACTCATGCAGGAAATGCATCTTTTCTGCCGGTATATGCTCTGGTGGATAGACGGCGCCCGGATCCGGTTGATCACTGAGTATGATCGGTTTCCCGTCTGTTTCCTGTTTGTGAAAAGCTTCTGTGTTTCTGTAAACTTCATTGTTTTCAGACCGGGCTTCTGCTATAATCCATTCGGATGAAAGTGTTGTTTTGGAGGATTTAAGAATCCGGAACGGCGTACCGATGTGGGACAAGGGAGCATAGGCTCCGGCTGGAGAAGGTGCCGATATGGTTGATGAAAACAGAGTGGTAGCCCAAGCCACATCTGGGTACTGTGTCCCGGACTTCCGCAAGGCTTTCGTGGCAATACGGTCTTTTCCAGATCTGTTGAAAACAGACATTGGCGGCCTGGAATAGGTAAAAACGGGGGCGTGACTGGCTCAGTGTGCGCCCGGGGTAAGGCGAAATTTGGAGGATCACTTTGAAAGGTTCCGTTTTCAGTATAATCTGTCTTGTTTTAATCCTCGTATTGGTGGAGTTTACAGGCTTGCCGTCAGGCATGGCAGAGTACAAGCCTGTACGGAATATGGTCGCGCATGGGGCTACTGCTAGCAAGGGATCTCTCGTGTTATCAGGACGGGAGCAGGACGGCAACTGGTATTGCCCGGAGTGTGGTACACCGAATTCCTTCAACTTCTGTTCGAACTGTGGGGCTAAAAGACCTGGGACACAGCAAAGAAGTTTTAGAGTCGGAGACCTGGTATCATTCGGTTCATATCCGTATACCCGTTCGGGGAGATATACCGAGATCGAGTGGATTGTTCTTGAAACAGATGGTGGTTATGCATTGTTGATTTCACGCTATGGAATTGATACATGCCAGTACAATCGAGAAAAGACCGATGTAACATGGGAATCGTCCTATATCAGGAGATGGCTGAACAGTTCATTCAAATACGAGGCTTTTTCTGAACAGGAGAGAGAGGCGATTTTATGGACGGAGGTCGACAATTCAGATAATCAGGGAGACAGAAAGCATAATACTGATGGAGGAGCAGATACTGTAGATCAGGTTTTTCTTTTGAGCTATCAGGAGGTAAACAGGCTGTTTGGCAACTGGCTGGACCGCAGTGTGTATTGCACCGCGTACGCTGAAACAAGAGGAGCGAATATAAGAAGCAGAGAAAAGGCTGATGATCTGTTTGATGGAAAAGGGGCAGGAAAAAGCTATTGGTGGTTGCGTACGCCGGCAAATGAGCAGTACAGGGCATATTACATAAACGCAGGCGGGGACTATGACTGGGGAGATGTGAATAACAGGTCGGGAACGATCAGACCGGCTTTGTGCGTTGCGTGTCACGCTTTGAATGACATTTCAGGTGATCCGTATGAAGGACAAAACAGGAGACCGTCGGACGGAACATCAAAGAAGAATAAGATCGAGTATGTGTCTTGCCATAAGTGCCATGGGACAGGGATCTGCCAAAGATGTTATGGAAGTGGAACGGTTCTGAGCAACGCAAATCCGGACAAAACCAGATCGTGCTATTCCTGCTCAGGGACAGGAAAATGCTTTTTCTGTGCGGGATTGGGAACGGAGGAGAAGGTTAACTGAGCGTTATCCGGGAATTGTTTTAACGGATGATTACGGTAGTGCGTGAGACGGATTACTTTGCAGGATGAAGCATGGTAGCCGCCCGAAGTACAGGATATGAATTTGCCGGAGAGGAGGAAGCAGATGATTATCTATCACGGAAGCAAAGAAACAGTCCGGCAGCCGGAAATCCGTACTACGCGATACCATAAGGATTTCTATTTTGGCTTTTACTGTACCATTTATGCCGAACAGGCGAAAAGGTGGGCATTGCGATTTACCGGTGAAGGGATTGTCAATAAATACGAGTACACTCCGGATGCTGGCTTGAAGGTTCTTACATTTCCGGAAATGACAGAGGAATGGTTGGATTTTATTGCAGCCTGCCGGCTGGGTACCCCGCATGAATATGATATCGTAGAAGGCCCAATGGCCAACGATACCATATTCAATTATGTGCAGGATTTTGTGGACGGTCTCATCAGCCGGGCGGCTTTCTGGGAACTGGCGAGATTCAAGAAGCCTACGCACCAAATCAGCTTTCATACGCCTAAGGCGTTGGGAACGCTGCGTTTTCTGAAGGGAGAAAAGATCTGTGAAGAATGACAGCAATCTGTTCTATACTTGCAGCCTGATTGAATACATGGCGCGGGAAAAAAAGCTGCACCGGGGTGATGTCTGTGCCAGACTGGGCGAACGCACGATTAAGCGCATTTATGACTATGCAGATGTATTTCACAGCGAACCCATAGCCAGTGTGGCTGACCATTTCGAGAACAGCCTGCAGGATTCAGGAGATTTTGATAATGTTGCTGCCTGCAGATATACTATACCGGACTACTGGACAATCGGGAAGGTGTACAGCCGTTTGATTGAGGACGTAAGTCGGGATAATAATGTGCTGGAAACTCTGAAGGATGTTTATTCATCGTGGATCAGCGAAGCTATCTCGAACTACAACAGCGATTTTTATTATCAGCCTCGGGATTATCTGAAGGAGTGTTACTTTGCGGGGGAAGTGCTCTAGGTGGGAATATTCGTATGGAGGTAGAAGGATGTGGCAAGACCTATAACGTCTGGGACGTATACTGTCCCCAAAGAAGTGTCTGCTCTGAAACCGAAGGAAATATCCTGTGACATCAAGGTTATCGTTACCAATTCCAAATCCTCGGGATCCCATAAGCACTACTACGTCTACGAAAGCGCCCGAACCGGAACCGGGAAAACCATCGGTAAAATAGAAGGAGGAAAGTTTTGCCCCAACGCCAGAGGGAGGCAACTCTTGGGGGTAAAGTATGACGATGCTAAAGATACTGAATCGGGAAAGAAGAACGCAGAGATTGTGCTGGAATCAAAAGCAGAATCTGATTCCCTGTCAGAAAAAGTACCCGAAACGGTGAAGGAGGCTGCTGTCAATCTGAATGTCAATATCGACGAGATTGCTTTGCAGATCAAGACCTATGGAGAGTACGCTATTGTATTGGCCAGTACCAAAGATGTCCTGAAAAAGCTTGAGGAGCGGTTTAGCGCGTTCGATTCCAAACTGATCTACGCACTGAGTATCATCTGCTTTGTGCAGCAGTATATCCCTGCCAGTTGTGTGAAGGATGTCTACGACGCATCAATTCTCTCAAACAAATGGCCAACTCTGGATATCAGCGAGAACGATGTAGTTTCTTTCCTGAAAGTATTGGGACAACATCCGGCGACATGCGCATTCTATTCCCAGGACCTGATTGACGAGTCCTCCGGGTTGACAGTCATTGATGGTCATGTCATTCTCACATGCTCGAAGCAGAATGACCTTGCTGATTACGGGAATAAGTATCAGAAGATTGAAAACGAGCAGATGAGCGTGCTGCAGGCGTATGATGCGATCAACAAAGTGCCGCTGACAAGCACAGTGTATGATGGAAATGTGATCGATAAGATCGCTGTACAGGACCTGCTGCAGTCGTTCCATTTTCCAGAGAAGACCACCTTTATAATCGATATGGGTTTCTACTCGGAAGAAGACCTTGGCCTTTATCGAGAAGGAGGTAAGTATTTTGTGATACCTGTTCCGGAAAATACGCTCATCAGCAAAGCACTGAGGTTTTCAATCACGTTTACCGATTCCTTTATCTACAAGAGGGTGGATGAAAACGGACTCGATCATGAGGATGTCATCCTATATCGAGAGTCCACTGTCAGGGAACTGGAAGATCTGTACCAGACTTTTCTGGACGCGGAAGCAGATAGGATGGACCGAAAGGCGGAAGCTGGATGTAAGGAAGGAGCGACGCCGGAAAAAGCCCCTCGAAACAAGGTAACGCATTCAGCATACGGTGAGGATCGCGTAATCATGTTCAGGGACGAAGACATTCATGCCAGGATGGTAGCAGAATACACTTCTGAGATTGGAACAGATAAGAGCCATACAGAAGAGCAACTCGCAGAAGTGGGCCCTACGCTTGGACTTATTATCATGAGAACAAATCGTCCAAAGGAAACAATAAGTGCATCCACCATATTCAATGATTATAAAATGAGGTGGCGAACAGAAACGCATTACAACTTCGTGGAGAACACGATTCAATTCAGTGGTCTGAAGTCGTCGGATTATTATGCTATGCAGGGCCTGAGCTTCCTAATGGCCCCGATCGGTCAGATTCAAGCTTCATTTTCCAAACAGATGGCCAAGGCTTCCCCGTATGTGAAAAGCATGTCCATCAGGGAATGTCTGATCAAAGCCGGATGTTTCAAACTGGTACAGCATCTGGACAAGAAATGGCGCATATCAATGGCGCCCCAAAAGGGAGTTGAACTCTTACACGAGATGGGAGTCGACGTCGCAAAAGACATTAAGGCGCTGAACATGTCTCAACTATAATTTGCTGATAGCAGGCGCTGCGTGCCGTGCTTAACACGAACCGCGAATTCAGCTACCACCGAACGCATGACGCCGGGTCACTACTGCGATAACTGGTATATACGGAGACTGAGTTCTACAGAAAACGAAGGGCGATTATATGCAGGCAAGAAAGCTCTATCAGGTTGAGGATCTGGATGAGGAGGATTTCCCTTCGCAAGAAGATATGGACGATTGAAACCGAAAGGGGGTGCCTAATGAAAATTCTGAATCCAGTGATGTACAGTAACTTTGGGCCAGTAACAATAGAAGATGATGGAAAGACGTACAAATGTGAACTGGTTACGATCTTTGGAAATGACTTTGGAGAGATAAGAGGCGAGAAAAAGTATTTCTGCAAAATTGAATTTTTCAATGATCACCAGGTTTTACATAAAATGTCGAAAGAAGAAATGGAAGAATGCAGAAAGAATTACCGTGAGTATATGGATGTGATGTAACGTGAAAATGCTGTAGATAATAAGTGGGCAGGTAATGTGGTACGTTCAACAGAAGCAATTGTTGAGGAAATACTTGATGAAGCTTCTTAAACGAAACATGTCTCCCACTCTTTAAAATTATTGTGTATCACAACAACGGGGAGATAAGAAAATGTACGAAAACTATATCGGTAGACCACTTGATGACGATATTGAATATATTATTTTTGACGTAGTCAACAGGTATCATGGTGAAGTGACGGCTCTTGATGATAGAAAAATTGAAATAAAAATGCCCAGCGGTATGAAGATGATCGGACACAAGGATTTCTATATTTCGTTTATTCACGGTACGCCGGATTTCGAGTTTGAAAGGATTCTTGATGTACTGACTTGCAGATAAGTCAAATGGGCGCATTACGATCACGTCCGATCTTAGCGAACTGCTCACTGAAGAAGAGCTTACGATTGATGGCGTGACAGCGGTCTGGAATGTTATTTCAGTCAATAAGAACGGCCGGGTCATCAGGTACTGCTTCCGTCAGTTGGAAGACGGTACATGGGTCTATAAGGTTGTGGGATAACAGTATACCGGTTCAGCTCTGGAACTGATTAATTCCGGCTCAACCGGTGATGGTACATCAAATCAGAGACCCTGGACGGGGTTTGTTCAGAAATCAGTTGGACGTGTGCAGCAAAATGCCCGCTTTCGATATGTTCGGAAGCGGGCGTTTTCAGATTGTTATTCCTTCCATCAGATGCCACCGCCTGCGGAAATAGTGGGCGGCCATTTTGGGACGGCGATCACGGGTGAACAGGCCTTTCCGGTTTCCGCCGACGCGCATGGGTCCCTGACAGGTGCTGAAATCAGCATAGTTCCAGGGCATCTCTCCAACGATGAAGGAACGCTCATCCAGGCAGCCGTTAATCGTTTCATAGTAGGCGACCTGGAATTCCTCGGAGAACATGTCGGGGGAAGCGGAGTGAAGACCGGCGATGGTGTCTGCGCCGTACTCAGAGAGCACCATGGGCTTGCCTTTGTCGGCCCACCAGTCCAGTTCCATGCGGAACGCGTACCGGGCAGTTTCAAGATCGCCGGACAGGTTGTACCAGCCATAGTATCGGTTGATGAATACGATGTCCATGGCAGGGATGATCCGGTCCTTTTCATAGATGTTCTGGCAGCCGACAAGGGTGACAGGGCGGTTCTGGGGGTCCGTGGCGTGGGCCAGCTGGTAAAGCGGCCACCAGTAATCATAGGCCTTGTCCGGCAGGGTATCGGTACTGGGCTCGTTCCCGAGGCTCCAGACAATGACGGAAGGGTGATTCTTGTCCCGGCGGATGAGCGATTTGAGGACTTCGGCGTGGTAAGGGGCCAGATCCCATCCGTAATGTTCATCGGCCCACATGCCGACGGCCGGCGTTTCGTCAACGATGACGATACCTTCCCGGTCGCACAGGTCGTACATTTCCTCGGCATAGGGATAATGGCAGGTTCTGAAGCAGTTGGCGCCAAGCCAGTGATACAGGTTGATGTCCGTCATGTTGAGACACTGATCCAGTCCCCGGCCGTGAATGGGGCTGTCCTCGTGCTTGCAGGGCCCATGGAAATGGAAAGACTTCCCGTTGATCAGGAACTGTGCACCCTCAATGCGAACCTCGCGGATTCCGAAAGTCTGGTCGTACTGATCCTCGCCGAAGTGGATATGGGCACGGTAGAGGTAGGGAGTGCCGGGCCAGGGCTCCCAGAGGTGCGGATGCTCGATCTGAAACTGTCCCTCGGAACCGGAAGCGGAGGCGACTTTTGTTCCCTCTGCATCGAACACGTCAAGGGTGACCTCGCCGGAACCGACGGTTTCAACGGAATAGCGGACAGTGCCGGAGAGGGAGGGAACGAGGGTGACATCCTCGATGTGGGATAGCGGGGTTGAGCACAGGCGGACCGGCCGGTTGATGCCGGCATAGTTGAAAAAGTCGAAAGCAGGCAGGTTAACGCCTTTTTCCTGCTGGAGCCGTTTACCGGCCTCGACAGCGGTGATGCCGGGATTATCAGAGCCGAAGAAAGCAGTGCCGCCCTCCGTCCCGATGGGCAGTGTGCTGTGGTTGATGCGGTTGTCCACCTCGACCTCCAGGAGAACCTCGCTGCCGGGGGCGGCCAGGCCGTCAAGATCGACCTCAAAAGGCAGGAAACCACCTCGGTGAGACATGGCTTCCTTTCCGTTGATGAAGATCCTGGCGCTGTGGGTGACAGCGTCGAAGCGGAGGAAGATTCGCTGGCCTCTCAGAAGGGCGGGAACGGTGAAACGAGTGCGGTACCAGGCGAGACCGACGTGATTTCGGAATTCGGGGTCCGGACTCTGGTCGTTATAGGAAGCAGGGACGGCGATATTCTGCCAGGCCTGATCCGGGCGGAACCGGAAGGACCAGATACCGGACAGATCTAGAATGGTCCGGGCGGAATTGGACTGAGGGTAAAGCATGGGAACCTCCAAAATTGTTGCATTGGCTTTCGATACCGTAGATTGGCAGGGGACGTGATTTGCAGGCCGGTGCGGACGTTGCCCTCTCGGGGTCAGTCGAAATGCCGGACGCCCAGATGGGCGCCACAGCTTTCACGGATGACCAGTGAACACTCTACATTATTATTGAACGAAATCATTCGGTTGCCCTGAATGGCGGCAATAAGCTCGGCCATGGCGGTGCATCCGTGAGTCCGGGGGTGCAGATCGACGGTGGTCAAAGATGGGGTGAGGGAGGGAGCGAAGAAGGCGTTGTCACAGCCGACGATGGCCATGTCCTCCGGAATGCGGAGATGATGGCGGTGGAGCTGGGAAATGGCTCCCAGGGCCACCAGATCATTAATGGCGAAAATAGCAGTGGGGTAATCCTTTGGATCAAGGGAACCCAGCAGCATGTTAATGGCCAGTTCACCAGCGGGAACGGTGCAGCCGGTCAGGGCAACATAGTCCTGACGGTCGACACACCCGAGCCGGAGAACTTCCTCATGATAGGCGTTTTCGCGGATGTTGCTGAAACTGGCGGAACGGTCTCCACCGATAAAGGCAATGCGGCGGTGTCCCAGCATGGTCAGGTGCGCCATGCTCTTGCGAACGCACTGGGAAGGGTCCGAGGTCAGACGGTCGCACTCGACGCCTTCTATGGGCGGGCCGATGGCCACCAGGGGCATGGCCTGCTGCAGGCGTCGCAGACAGGTGCGCGTCTGATCTCGCCTTGTGGTGCTCTCCACTGTGAATCCGGCAAGCAATGCACCGGCTGGCCGGGTATTGAGCAGGTCTTCCGTGATTTGCTCAATGGGGGTGGTGTCCGGATAACTGTAGACCATGGGCAGGTATCCGGCCCGGATGGCCTCGGAGGAGGCACCGGTGCACAGGGAGGCATAATAGGGATTCTGCTGGGAGGAGAGGACCATGGCGATGGCCCGGTTGTCCTGCCTGGTCGCCCCGGATTTATAACCGAGAGCGGATATGGCCTCCTCAACCTTCGTTCGTGCACCGGCACTGGCGCTGCCACCGGACAGAACCCTGGAAACGGTGGCGATGCTGACACCGGCGTGCTCGGCAACGTCGTAGATGGTGGGCGATTTATCGTTCATCATCAGTTAGCAAGGAGACACCGTCCTCATTAGGGCGGGGAGGAATTGCGTTTAACCATTTTCCCCGTCTCCCCGCATTCTCCTTTCGGTTAAATAATGGTCTGCTTTTTCCAGCAGTTTGAGCTTCTTGTATAATACAGAATTCGTAACCTTTTTCCCACTCAGTTCAGCCAGAGCAAAATACCCGGTGGTTCTTCTGCCACTGATAAAACATTCCTGACCGTTATAAC
>JAFUBF010000033.1 GCA_017460325.1 Clostridia bacterium
GATTCCATGCAGGTCTATCGCGGACTTGATATCGGGACAGCAAAGCTGAAAGCGGAGGAAATGGGCGGCATCCGGCACCACATGCTGGATGTGGCGGAGCCGGACACGGTGTATACGGTATCCGACTACTGCCGGGATGCCCGCCTCTGCATGGACGAGATGATTTCCCGGAGACAGATGCCCATCCTCGTGGGGGGAACCGGGCTGTACCTGAATGCCCTCAGTGTGGAGATGACCATGGGGGATGAGGGCGCGGACCCGGCGCTTCGGGAGGCACTGCGGAAAACGGCCGAAACGGAGGAAGGGCGTGCGGCGCTGTTTGCCAGGCTCCGGGAAATCGATCCGCAGAGCGCGGAAAAGCTGCACCCCAACGATGTGCACCGGGTTGTCCGGGCCATTGAAATCTATGAAACCACCGGCAGGCGGAAAAGTGAGATGACGCCGGGACCGGAGGGCCCGTATCATATTCTGGTCTACGGGCTTTCAAAGGACCGCGAGGTTCTTTATGACCGGCTGAACCGCCGCGTTGACCGGATGCTGGAGGCCGGATGGCTGGAGGAGGTCCGGGGGCTCATGGCCCGCGGCATCCGTTTTGACCGGACTGACGGCGGCGTGAGTCAGGCCATCGGGTATCCGGAACTGGCCTGTGTCATCGGCGAATCCATGGACATGGATCGGGCAATTGAACTGACCAAACGAAATACCCGGCGGTACGCAAAGCGCCAGTGGACCTGGTTTCGACATGATCCGAGAGTGACCTGGTTTGAGCAGGGGGATGGGACAGATCTGTGCGGGGCGGTTTTTGATCGCGTATGCCTGGATCTTGACCGGTCTCAGAGGGAACAGACGCAATGGGCGTGCTATTGAATTATTGGAGACAAAGGAGCAGCGTATGAAGGAACTGAAAGAAGCGATACTGACCCGTGGCAAGGCCATCAACCAGGATGTCCTGCTGGTAGACTCTTTTCTGAACCATCAGGTGGATCCGGTCCTGATGTGTCATGTCGGGGAAGCCTTTGCAGACTTTTTCCGGGATAAGGCCATTGACCGGATCGTGACCATTGAAAGCTCCGGTATTGCCCCTGCCACATTCACTGCCTATGCCCTCGGCCTTCCTCTGGTCATTCTGAAAAAGCAGACCTCCCGGATCATGAAGGGGGATCTCATTCAGACGGCGGTTCGCTCCTTTACTAAGGGAACGGAGTACCAGCTGACGGTCAAGCGGGAATTTCTGCCCGGAAACGAGCGGGTTCTCTTCATCGATGATTTCCTGGCCAGCGGAGAGGCTGCATTCGGTGCCATCCGACTGGTGGAGGAGGCAGGGGCCAAAGTGGCGGGTATCGGGATTGTCATTGAGAAGTCCTTCCAGAGTGGCCGTGAGCGCCTTGAGGCACTCGGGATTCCGGTCTGCTCACTTGCCAGAGTCCGTGCCATGGGTCCGGATGGAATTGAGTTCGTGGACTGATCCGGTATATCCAGGTTTCGAAAGTTTCAGCATTTCCGTGTCCGTTTGCCCGGTGAGGGAAACGGACACTTTTTCCTTTTTGACCGGCATTGGGATTGTTTTTTATCGGGGAAAAGGGTATAATTGACAAAGTCAAAGATAGTTAAAGTGAGGTGAACTTTGATGAAACTGTTAAGTGATACAATCGAGGAGTTTATTCAAACTCTGTTAATAGACGATGAGGTGGATGACCAGCAGTCC
>JAFUBF010000445.1 GCA_017460325.1 Clostridia bacterium
AACCTATGCCCCGCGCCCCTCAGTGACGGCCGGACCGATGATCTCACGCCCTTCGGATTTTCCCTCCAGGTACCGGAGAGTTACGCCCTCAGCGATATGACGGAATCCGGCAGTTCCCGCCTCACCCTGGCCCTTGGGAATGAACAGGATTCCTGCTACATTTACTGCTATCCCAATGAGGAAAGGGACAGCATTGAGGACTACGGGCACCTGGACATGATCCGCTACTACATGCAGTCCGGGTGTGATCAGGTCCGCACGCGCACCATGGGCGGCAGGACGTTTATCAGCTACCGGGCCATGATCAAATCCCTGACCGGGGATGAGGACTGGTACGTCTATGAAACCTGGGACACGGATCAGCACCTCATCCTTGAAACCCGGATGCTGCCCGCTTCCTTCCTGCCCATTCTCGCATCCATCACCTTCACGCATCCGGCCCGGTCCGCCGAAACCGCGCAGCCGGCGCCGGAATGAACCGGGCCCGGGCGGTGCCTGAGAGGAAGCCAGGCCGGATGGTCCCCTGGCGTTGGATGCTCTACCAAATATGAGGAGGTTTCCCATGGCTTTTGCACATCTGCACATGCACAGTGAATACAGTCTCCTGGATGGTGCCAACCGGATTACGGCCATGCTGGACAGAGTCAAGGAACTTGGAATGGATGCCTGTGCCATTACGGATCACGGCGCACTTTACGGCGTCGTGGATTTTTATACGGAGGCGGAAAAGCGGGGCATTCATCCGGTCATCGGGTGTGAACTGTATCTGTGTCCCAACATGGATGAGAAAACCGCCGCGAACGGTCCCCGGGCAACCAATCACCTGATCGTCCTGTGCGAAACGCAGGAGGGATACCAGAACCTCATCAAGCTGGTCAGCGAAAGCTTTATCCGCGGCTATTACTATAAACCCCGGGTGGATCTGCGTCTCCTGGCCCGGCATCACGAGGGTCTCATTGCCAGTTCCGCCTGCCTTTCCGGCCGGATCGATCAGCTTCTCCTGGACGGGCGTTACGAGGATGCCGTGACCCACGCCCTGGAGATGGAGAAAATATTCGGAAAAGGCAATTATTTCATCGAGCTCATGGATCACGGTCTGCCGGACCAGCGCCGCGTCCTTCCCCTCCTGATCCGTCTTTCCCGGGAAACCGGCATTCCCATGATTGTCACCAACGACTGTCATTACCTGACCCGGGAGGATGCCGAGGCGCAGGAAGTGCTCATGTGCATCCAGACCGGAAAGACGCTGGAGGATGAAAACCGGATGCGGCAGGACACCGACCAGCTCTACATCAAGAGCGAATCGGAAATGCGTGCCCTGTTTCCGGAACTGGGTGAGGCCATTGAGCGGACAGAGGAGATTGCCCGGCGCTGCCAGGTTTCCTTTACCTTCGGCGAAACCAAGCTGCCCCGTTTCCCCACGGAAAACGGCGAAAGCAGTGAGGCCATGCTCCGCAGGCTCTGTGAACAGGGACTGGCCGAGCGCTATCAGCCCATCTCGCCCGAAGCCCGGGAACGGCTTGATTACGAGCTCTCCGTCATCTCCCGTATGGGCTATGTGGACTATTTCCTCATCGTCTGGGACTTTATTCGCCATGCCCGGTCCAGAGGCATCGTCGTGGGCCCCGGCCGGGGATCGGGCGCCGGCTCCATTGTCGCCTACTGCCTCTCCATCACCCAGCTGGATCCCCTCAGGTACAGTCTGCTCTTTGAACGGTTTCTCAACCCGGAACGCGTCTCCATGCCGGATATTGACGTGGATTTCTGCTATGAGCGGCGACAGGAGGTCATTGACTATGTGGCGGACAAGTACGGTCAGGACCATGTCAGTCAGATCATCACCTTCGGAACCATGGCCGCCCGCGCCGTGGTCCGGGATGTCGGACGGGTCATGGGCTATCCCTTTGCCGAGGTGAACGCGCTCACCAAGCTGATCCCATATGAACTGGGCATGACCCTCAATCACGCCCTTGAAATCTCCCCCGACCTCCGGAAACAGTATGAATCCGATCCGCGGATCCGGCGGCTCATTGACATGTCCAAAAAACTGGAGGGCCTCCCCCGGCACACCTCCACCCATGCCGCCGGCGTGCTGATCACGGACAAACCCCTGACCGATTACATCCCGCTGCAGCGCAATGACGATGTCATTACCTCCCAGTATCCGATGGGCATCATTGAACGCCTCGGTCTGCTCAAGGTCGACTTTCTGGGGCTTCGGACCCTGACGGTCATCCGGGATACCCTGGCCCTGCTGCGGGAAGATGGCATCCACCTCAACAGTCTGGACATCCCCATGGACGATCCCGAGGTCTACGCCATGATCTCCGCCGGAAAGACGGATGGTGTTTTCCAGCTGGAATCCAGCGGCATGCGCAGCTTCCTGATGAACATGCAGCCGCAGAATTTCGAGGACATCATTGCTGCCATTTCCCTGTACCGCCCCGGCCCCATGGATTCCATCCCCACCTATATCAACAACCGCAAAAATCCGGCACAGATCCAGTACCTGCACGAGCGGCTTGAACCCATTCTCTCCGTCACCTACGGCTGCATCATCTACCAGGAACAGGTCATGCAGATCGTGCGGGACCTGGCCGGTTATTCCTATGGCCGCAGCGACCTGGTCCGGCGGGCCATGGCCAAGAAAAAGCACGATGTCATGGCCAAGGAGCGGGAAATCTTCATTCACGGTCTGGTGGAAAACGGCGAGGTCGTGGTCCCCGGCTGCGTCCGTAACGGCGTTTCCGAGGAAATCGCCAACAAACTGTTTGATGAAATGACCGCCTTTGCCTCCTATGCCTTCAATAAATCCCATGCGGCTGCCTACGGCGTGGTCGCCATCCAGACCGCATGGCTCAAATGCCATCATCCCATCCCATTCTTTGCCGCCATCCTCAATTCCGTGGTCGGCGCACCGGACAAGATGGCCGGATACCTGGAATACTGCCGTTCCAACGGAATTCCCATTTTCCCGCCGGACATCAACAAGAGTCAGCGGACCTTCTCGGTGGACCGGGTGGACGGAAAAGACGGCATCCGGTTCGGTCTGGGAGCCGTCAAGTCCTGCGGGGAGCGGGCCATTGATTCCATCATCGCCGAGCGGAAACTGGCCGGCCCCTACCCCGACATTTACACGTTCTGTTCCCGGATGAGCTCGGACCTGGTCAACAAGCGTGCCGTGGAATCCCTGATTCTCTCCGGAGCGTTTGACTGCACCGGCGCCAACCGTGCCCAGCTCTACGCCGTCTATGAACGGGCCCTTGAGGGCGCAGCCAAAAACCGGCGAAGCATTATCAGCGGACAGCTCTCCTTTTTTGAAGATCCTTCCCTTGATGATCTGACGCCGGAACTGCCCGACATTCCGGACTTTGATTCAAGAGAGCGTCTCTCCCTTGAAAAAAGCGTAACCGGCCTTTACATTTCCGGTCATCCGCTCAGTGACTTTACCGACTCCCTTTCCGCCCTCTCTTTCAGTACCGCCCGCCTGGCCACCCTCATGGAGGCCCCCGACCAGGGGCTCTCTCAGGACGGTCTCCGCGTCCAGA
This sequence comes from Clostridia bacterium, assembly GCA_017460325.1. Classification (GTDB taxonomy): domain Bacteria; phylum Bacillota; class Clostridia; order Christensenellales; family Aristaeellaceae; genus Ventricola. The sequence continues at coordinate 3,549 of JAFUBF010000445.1, forward strand.
TGGGCGGCCTTCTCACCGAGGTCAGGCAGACCAGCACCAAAGCCGGCGCCCTCATGGCCTTTCTGCAGCTGGAGGACCTGACCGGCACCATGGAGGTCATTGTCTTCCCGAAAGTCTACGAGCGGCTTTCCGGCCAGCTCATCACGGATACCCCGGTCATTCTCTCCGGCCGGCTGGCCATCCGCGAGGAGGAGACGCCAAAGCTCATGCTGGATGGTGTCGCCCCCATGTATTCCAATCAGGAACTGAAAAAGTTACACATCCAGCCGAAAGCTCAGGACAGTGCTGCCCAATCCACGGAGGCCCCCGTTCCGGCGTCCCCCATCCCGGCATCCCCTGCCGAACCTGAACGGGCAGAGGAAGGACGACCGCTTCGGCTCTGGCTTTCCCTGCCGGATCAGAGCGCCATTCCCCATGTCCGGCCGCTCCTGAGTGCCCACCCCGGTCAGAATGACGTGATGCTCTTTATCCGCAACACCCGTACCACTCTGAAAGCAGCGGATTCCCTGCGCATTTTCCCCTCGGATGATCTGATGGCCGCCCTCAAAGAGGTACTCGGACAGAAAAACGTCGTCCTGAAAGCCTGATTCATCCCACCAGGTTCCCCGAACCAGCACGAACCCTTTCCGAAAGCGGGAGTGCTACAAGCCTGACCGGGTCCAAAAAGGCATTGACACCGCCCAGATCGCGTGCTAGATTATACGGGCGAACAAACAGCAAGGAGACAGAATATGTTTGAACTGAATATTACGCCTGAATGGCAGGATGCAATCCGGAAGCGCTCCTCCATCCGGCACTATACCGGCGGACCGACGGATGAACAGCTCAGTCAGCTGGGCGTCCTGTGCAAAAAACTTTCCTGGCAGGGAGTCACCATCCGCATGTTCCGGGGCCCGGGTCTCAAGGGAAACATCCGGGGAACCAATGTCTATGCCGTCATCGTGGCCAAGCGGGATACCCCGCCGGAGCTGGAGGGATACATGGGCGAGGCACTGGTGCTTGAGGCAACCCGTCTGGGACTGGGGACCTGCTGGCTCGGCGCCGGATTCAATCCGGATATCGTGAACAAGAACGTCAGTCTGCAGAGTGATGAACAGATTCACTGCGTCATCGCCATCGGCCAGGCCCAGTTCCCCACTTTCAATCCCAAACGCCGTTCTCTCGAACAGGTCTGCAAAAAGGATGAAAGTGCACTGAATGCTCTGGGCCCCTGGCAGCTCACGGCAGTGGAGGATGCCCGTCTGGCCCCCAGCGCCATCAACCAGCAGCCGTGGAACCTTGAGGTGGATGCCACCTCTCTCTCCGTCCTTGAGCGTCGCGTGCTGATTGGCAAGTACGCCGGCATTGACCGCGGCATCTGTATGCTGCATGCCGCCGTCGGTGCCAAAGCATTCCAGCGGAATGCCATCTGGAAAAAAGTGGACGGCGGGTATATGATGCGTGCCTGATCCGATAAAAACCGGGAATTCCTCAGGAATTCCCGGTTTCCTTTATGTTTTCCCCGCTTCGAATGACACGGGTGGCCGCGTAATCCATGACGATGCCCGAACGCCCCAGTTCCTCCCGGATCATAGGCAGCAGGCGGTAATAGACATCCCAGTAGGCGGAGGTCAGCACGGAGAACCGCAGCAGATACTCAATGCCGTTATCCCTGAACGCGCTGATGCCGGCAAATGGCACTTCGTCCCCGGTGTCCGTTCCTTTCGTCGCCCGGTCCATTGCCCGCAGAAGGGCCGCTGTCACCGCCTCCGTTTCCGCCTCATACCCGATCCGCAGATTCAGGATGATTTTCCGGTAACGCATGTTGCTGTAGTTAGTAATGACCCCTGACACCAGTTCCGAGTTCGGCACCATGATCTCCCTGAGATCCGCCGCCCGAAGGTGCGTGTACATGAGATCGATCCGCCCCACCGTGCCCGCCGTTCCCGGTGTTTCAATCCAGTCTCCGACCCGGAAGGGATGGGAGATCAGAATCACGATGCCGCTGACGATATTGGCAAGAATGTTCTGCAGAGAGAGGGACACGGCCAGAACAAACATGCTGACCACGGCCACCAGAGAGGTCACCGGAATGCCCATCATGGAAAAGCAGACAGTCAGAAGGACGAAGGACAGAATGATCCGAACAGCGGAAATCAGAAAGCCGGAAACCGTCTTATCCGCGCCCTGGAAACGGTCTGCCAGCCGGTGCAGTGACCGGAGAATGATCCGGATAATGACAAGGCCGATCAGGAACGTCAGGACCGTTCGGAGAATTTCATTGTAGGAGAGGTCACTGACGGCGCTCTCCATTTCCCCGAT
>JAFUBF010000446.1 GCA_017460325.1 Clostridia bacterium
CCTTGTCGAAGGAAAGCCAGGCGGTTTCACCCACATCGAAGACCTGCTTGTTGACCGGGCAGTTGTCATTGATCTTGACCAGTGTTTCGCCGACACGGACATGGTAATACTGATAAGAGCCCATGAAGCAGGACAGTTCCACCTTGCAGGGAATATCTCCCTTGCTTTCGATCCGGATGGCCTCCGGCCGCAGAACGATTTTCCCTGTCATTCCCGGAACCCGCTCACTGTCCGAAACGACCCTGACCGGACTTCCGTTTACATCAACGGTAATCCCGCTGTCGCCGGCGGAAACCACCCTGCAGTCAAGGAAGTTACACTCCCCGATGAAGTCTGCCACAAACTCATTCACCGGATGATAGTAGATTTCCTTCGGGCTTCCCTGCTGCTCAATCACGCCTTTCCGCATGATAATGATCCGGTCCGATATGGACATGGCCTCACTCTGATCATGCGTGACATAGATGGCCGTAATCCCCAGACGCTGCTGAATCCGGCGAATCTCGGTTCGCATCTGTACGCGCAGCTTGGCATCCAGGTTGGACAGCGGTTCATCAAACAGCAGAACGCCCGGCTCGACGACAAGTGCTCTGGCCAGTGCAACGCGCTGCTGCTGACCGCCGGAAAGCTGATTGGTCATACGCAGTTCCATTCCGGAAAGCTCCACCAGCTTCAGAATGTTCGACACACGCTGCTGGATCTCAGATGAATCAATCTTTCTCAGTTTGAGTCCGTATGCCACGTTTTCAAAGACATTCATGTGCGGGAAAAGCGCATAGCTCTGGAACACCATGGCTGTATCCCGCTTATTGGGCGTCAGTTCGTTGATCGCTTCATTTCCCAGGTAGATCTCGCCCTCATCCGGGCTTTCAAATCCTGCCACCATGCGCAGCGTAGTGGTTTTTCCGCAGCCTGAGGGCCCCAGCAGTGTGATGAACTCCCCCGGTGCTATGTCAAGGCTGACATCCTTTACCGCGAAAAAGTCCTCATGCGTTTTGGGGTCCTGATAGATTTTCGATATGTGATCCAGGCGTACGCCTTTCGGTTCCTTACCCATCTTTAACCTCCTTCAGCAGATACATGCTTTATCCTGTATCTCTTTACCGACAAGCCGTCCCATCTCCGGGCGGCTCGCGCCAGAGCGCTCAGGCCTTCTTCCTGGCGTACTTTCTGGCTTCTCTCTCTGCCAGGCGCTGTGACTTGCTGGCGCCCAGATAACGGGTGACCAGATTCATGATCACGATGGCAAAGTACGCCATGGCAATCAGCACGCTTGCATAGGCACAGGCCTCTCCATACTTGCCCTTCTCTGCAAACTCGTTGATCTTGCAGGTAATCAGCAGATACTGCGGTGTTACCAGCAGGATAACGGCAGAGATGGCCGTAATGGATCGCACAAAAGAGGTCACAAGACCGCTGAGGAATGAATCCTTGATCAGCGGCAGTGTCACGGTCATGAACACGCGGCCGCTTCCTGCGCCCATATCATACGCGGATTCCTCAATGGACTTGTCGATCTGACGCAGTGCGGAAATACCGCTTCGGGTGCCAACCGGCAGCGAGCGAACCACAAAGACAATGATCAGGATGAGCCCGGTTCCATAGATCCCCTGCAGGAATCCCGTGCGGAACAGACCGCCGGAGAATCCGCGGATATAACCGATACCCAGAACCGTGCCGGGAACAGCCATGGCCAGCATGGAAACAAACTCGATAAACCCTTTCATCCTGAACTTCTTCTTGACCACCAGATAGGAGATGATCATGGAAAGAAGGGCCGTAATGGGTGCAGCAATGGCCGAGAGGACGAACGAATCGCGGAACGCTTTCAGTCCGTCATACTTGAGCAGATACTCATAATGTGTAAGGACCAGCGAATAATTCCGTCCCCAGAGTTTGAACAGGGAGCCGAAAAATACGGAGATATACATCATCAGGACGAATACCGATACCGCCGAACAGAGGATGGTCAGCGGTACGCGGACGCTTGAATCCGTGATCAGCATTCTGGCCCGGCTGGCCTTGCCTGTCAGTGTCTGTGCGGTCTTTGCCTCCAGATAGTATTTCTGAACGAGGAACAGGACCAGTGTCAGGCTGAGCAGGATCACTGCCATGGCTGAGGCGCCGGCTTTATCATAGCTGCCGCCCGTCACCTGCAGGTAAATCGTTGTGGCCAGTGTGTCAAAATCGCCGCCAATCATCATCGGGTTGGCGAAGTCCGCAACCGATTCGATGAACGTGACAAGGAACGCATTTCCGAGGCCGGGCAAAAGCAACGGCAGTGTAACCGAGGTAAACACTTTCATCCGTGATGCGCCCATGTCGCGGCTTGCTTCCTCAAGCGACGGGTCGATGTTTTTCAGTAATCCGGTCAGCATCATATAGCAGACCGGGAAGAACGTGAGAATTTCGACAATGGCGATTCCGTGCAGACCGTAGATATTGGAATCATAGATTTTGAGA
>JAFUBF010000447.1 GCA_017460325.1 Clostridia bacterium
CTGGACGGACCGGAATGGCTGATGAACGGGAGTACATATACGGCGAAAGATACATTGGCGTGGTGCGCAGAACACGGGATCACAACCTATGATTACCGCCAGGCACCGACAACGCTGCTCCTTGACTGATATTAGGATGCATGATCCGGAAGGGCAATCCGCTGTTGCCGTCCTTCATCGGGACTTGAGTTATGCCGGAACCCCGGGACTGTTTACCGGCTGAAGGGGAGTCGATACAGCGGTTCATATGTGAATACCTGATCCGGCCCAGGCTGTTCAAACAGTCTGCAGGAAGATCACCGGATTGGCTTGGAAAGTGCAGGATTACATGGCAACAAGCGGGGCAGATGCCCCGCTTGTTGAGTTTTGTTGCATCGGATGTCTGACACAGTGCTTTATCAAGGCAGGCAAAAATGTCGGAGATGGTCAGAGATAGGGAATCATGTCGCTGAGTCTGCCGAAGACCAGATCCGGTTTGACATCCGAGGTCTCAATGTCCGCAAGCCCGGCTTCGCCGGAAAGAACCAGAATGCCGGTCATCCCGTGACGGACGCCGGTGGCCACGTCGGTATAAAGGCGGTCACCGACCATAGCCATCTCATCGAGCGTGAAACCGGTGCGAAGAAGCGCTTCGTCGACGATTCCCTGATAGGGCTTGCCCAGAATGACATCCGCCTTACGTCCGGTGCTGGCCTCAATGAAGGCCATAATCGCCCCCATGTCCGGAATAAAGCCGGTTTCCGTCGGACAGTTGAAGTCCGGATGGGTGGCAATATAGGGAAGACCGTTTCGGATATAATCGCAGACGATACACATTTTCCGGTAGTCGAGGGTCGTATCAAATCCGACCAGAACGTAGTCCGCCCCGGTCTCTGCCTGTGTCAGGGTAAGGCCCATGCCTGCCATTTCCTCGCTCAGCATGGGATTGCCCAGCAGGTAGCAGGTTTTCCCCGGGAAATGCGCCAGACAGTAATGCGCGGCAGCGTGCCCGGAGGAGATGACATCACAGTACTTTGAACTGACGCCCATGCGCTGCAGCTTCTGTGCATATACCGAGGCTGACTTGGAAGAGTTGTTGGTCAGGAAACGGGCAGTTCGTCCGGTCCTCTCCAGCGCATCAAGGAAATCGAGCGATCCCTCAATCAGACGATCTCCCAGATAGAACGTGCCATCCATATCCAGGAGGAAGCATTTTACGGGGGCGAGGCGGTCTCGGATCTGTTGTTCAGTCATAATGGATCCTTTCTCAGAAACGGACAGGGCTCTCAGAACAGCGGAGCCAGAATGCGCAGGAGGGTTTCCCAGATACGGACCGGAAGCGATACGTGGTGGGTATACTGGTCCGTGACCTCTCTGCACTGCGGCAGCAGGTTGTCAAAGTCGGTCTTGATGTCGTGGACGGCCTGGCAGTGGTACATCAGAACACCGTCCTCAAAGTGATGGTAAAGGCTGCGGTAATCCAGGTTGATGGTTCCGCAGACGGCAAGCTCATCATCACAGACACACTGTTTGGCGTGGCAGAAACCGGGGGTATACTCAAAGATCCGGATGCCGTGCCGGGCGAGAATGTGATAGGAACTGCGGGTAACCCGGTAAGCCATCCGCTTGTCGGGGATGCCGGGGGTGATGATGCGGACATCAACGCCGCGTCCGGCAGCCAGCAGGAAGGAACGGACCATTTCATCGGTGATGATCAGGTAGGGGGTGGTAAACCAGCAGTACCGTTTGGCTCCGTTCAGAAGATTCATATAGACGTTCTCGGCCACATGCTCAAATGTCAGGGGACTGTCTCCATAGGGCTGAACAAAGCCGCAGTCCGAAAAGAGCGGAGGATGGTCGGGAAAGAGGGGTGAAAAGTCCGGATCCTCCATTTTTTCACCGCGCATGGCGTTCCAGGTTTCAAGGAACATATAGGTCATGGAACGGGCGGCCTCCCCTTCCATGCGGACGCCGGTATCCTTCCAGTGACCGTAGGGACTGGTGATGTTGAAGTATTCATCCGCCAGGTTAAAACCGCCGGTATAGGCGGTCATGCCGTCAATAACCATGATTTTCCGGTGATCCCGGTTATTCATGAAGACATTGGCCAGGGGAAGCATGGGATTGAAAATCCGGCACTTGATGCCATCCTGCTCCATTTTCCGGGCGAAATCCTGGTCGATGAAGAAGATGGACCCGATGTCATCGTAAAACAGACGGACATCAATGCCGGCCCTGACCCGCTCGCGGAGGATTTCGTGGATTTCCGCGAAAATGGTCTTGTCCTCAATGGCATAATATTCAAGAAAGATGAAGTGTTTTGCGGAGCGCAGGTCCTCCTTCATTCGCTCAAGAATGTCAAGCGTGTCAGCAAAGAACTCGATTTGGCTGTTGCTGTAAACCGGAAAGCCGGAAAGATTTCGAATGTATCGAAACTGCGCGGCACGGCCGTTGTCCATCTCTTCCATGGTACTGAGGGTCAGGGTGTCATCCGGAAGATAGGGCTGCAGGCGGTTGTCCACCGAAATGAAACGCCTGCGCATGGCGTGGGTTGTTCCTGTGAGACCGGTCAGCAGGTACATGAACGTGCCGAAAGGCGGGGCGGCAATGATCAAGAGCATCCAGACCATTTTCATTGAAGCGTTTTCGTGTCTTCCATATATAATAAGGGCGACGACAACGGCCAGCAGGGAAATAACAGCAGAAACCCAGGGATGGCTGGCGCTGAATTCGCCCATGATATACATTACGTATGCAATTTCGGCAATAATGGCGGCACTGACGAAAAGCAGTCGGAGGAATCCGTTCTTGACGTATGCCTTGCTTTCAAGAGTTTTGAACTTGGTAGGAATCATGAATACGGCCTTTCTTGCATCAAATCATCCGTAGTGTACCACAAAAGGCCATGGCGAACAATAGACGAAATACCGTGGCACGGGGGGCGGAAACGTTCGGAAACAGGTTCGGGGCATTTTTTCCCAAAGACAGTCTTTTATTTGATGCCCGGGTTTGTTATAATCAGCATATCTTGAGGTATCCGGAACGTTTGGACTCAAGAAATAAGGTGGCCTGCTGCTTTGGCGGCAGTTTGTTTAAGGCAGGCGTTGACAAGGAGCCGACAGGGGTCGGTATCGCCACGGCGCCTGAAACAGGAGAAGGAGGAGACTACATGAAGAACCGGGTGTTTGCTTTACTGATGGTCCTGGCCCTGATGCTCACCGTTCTGCCTGCCGCACTGGCAGAGGGGAACGCGACGGCGGAGGGATCTGCGACAGTCCAGGGATTTGGCGGAGATATCGAAGTCAGTGTAAAGCTGGACGGGGACAAGATCGTTGACGTGGAAATGAGCGGCAAGGATGAAACCGCCGGTATCGGATCAAAGATCATTGAAGAGTGGCCGGAGGCATTTGAAAACAGCAACGGTATCGTGGATACCTATACCGGTGCCACTTTCGCGGGTGTTACCCGTGCAGCGGTCATTGAGGCAACCCGTCAGGCACTGACGGCGGCCGGCGTCAACCCGGATGATTACATGCGGGAAGCGGGCGAGGACAAGGAAGAGAGCGTGACGCTGGATGCGGACGTGGTCATCGTCGGTGCCGGCGGAGCCGGTATGGTTGCGGCGGTCACCGCGGCGGATGCCGGGCTGAAAGTGGTCGTGCTTGAGAGCCAGCCGGCAGTTGGCGGAAACAGCGTCAAGTCAACCGGCGGCATGAACGCGGCCAAAACCGAGTTCCAGGATAAGAACACCTTTGATGAAGCTGCCGGTGTGGAAAAGACACTGAAGTCGGCCGAGAGCTATGCGGACAATGCGGCCATTACGGCACTTGCCGCGAAGGTGAAGGAACAGTGGGATGCGTATCAGGCGAAGCCCGAAGGGTATTTTGACAGCGTCGAGCTGTTTGCACTGGATACGATGATCGGCGGCAAGGGACTCAACAATCCGGAGCTGGTCGATACCCTGGTAGGAAACAGCGAGGCAGCCATTGAGTGGCTCTCCACGGTTGGCATTGATCTCAACAACGTGGCAGCATTCGGCGGCGCATCCGTTAAGCGTATTCACCGTCCGGTGAATGCCGAGGGTAAAGTGGTCTCCGTGGGCGCCTATACCGTTCCGCTTCTTGAGGAAGCAGTCAATGCCCGCGAGACTATCACCCTGCTGCTCAACACGACGGCAGTGAAGATCCTGAAAGATGAGGCCGGTGCAGCCTGCGGCGTTGCCGCTACCGGCAAGAGCGGAAATGACGTGACCGTCAACGCAAAGGCCGTTGTGCTGACCACCGGTGGCTTTGGCGCCAACCTGGAGATGGTTGTGCAGTACAAACCGGAACTGGACGGCTTCATGACCACCAATGCGGCCGGTATCCAGGGACAGGGTATCCAGATGGCCGTTGAGATGGGCGCGGCTACCGTGGATATGGAGCAGATCCAGATCCATCCCACCGTACAGGCGGACACGGCTTCTCTGATTACGGAAGGCCTCCGCGGCGACGGTGCCATCCTGGTCAATGCCGAAGGCAAGCGCTTTATCGATGAAGTCGGCACCCGTGATGTGGTTTCCGCAGCGGAAATTGCCCAGCCCGGCTCTTTCAGCTGGCTGGTTGTCGACCAGAAGATGGTGGATGCATCCTCTGTTATCCAGGGATACATCACCCGTGGACTGATGCTCAGCGGTGAAACCTATGAGGCCCTGGCGGAAGCCCTTGAGATCCCGGCAGAGGCATTTGCCGAGACGATGAAGACGTGGAATAGCTATGTGGCTGAGAAGAACGATCCGGACTTCGGCCGGACGAGCTTTGCCTCTCCGCTGGATACCGCGCCGTTCTATGCGGTAAAG
>JAFUBF010000448.1 GCA_017460325.1 Clostridia bacterium
CCCGCCGAATGCTTGACTGCAAATGCAAAAGAGCTATGGAGAAAATCACATAATCCTGGTACTCCCGGGAGAAAACCAGGGAGCAAGAACAAGCCAAAGATCTAATTATCATTTTGTGTAGAAAAAACTCCAAAACTGGGAATATACAGAGTTAAAGGACCGGAAATCATAATCATGATATTGTATTGTTTCCCGCCAACTCTAACAACAGTTCCGTCGACATGCATTACACGAACACCAAGCAGTTGTGTATAGATTTCCGTCCGTTCCTTCTCTGTCTTGATTGCAAATTCCATTGTCAGTTTATTGATGAAACCCTTACTTGGACTATACATTCGATTGGTTAATGCCTGAAATGCGTCATTACATTTTTCGATACCAGTTCGTCTCTGAGCTTTTGTATGATCTCGTCCTTACGTTCGATTTGCTGATCCTTATTGGCTGTTTCCCGGGTAAGTCTGCGATTAATTGAAACAATCTCCTTGTTGGTTGCCTCCAGCTTCCGATATTTCTCCATAACGGATTCCAACTCAGAAACAACTTTACTCAGCTGTTTCTGGGTGGAATCCTTTTCCTTCCGGAGCGTCGATACGACAGTCTCCAGTTTTCTGACAGTTTGATTCAGCTCTGTGTTCTGTTTTTGGGCCTCCTGCTTGCATTTATCCATGAATTTGTCGAGATTGACACCTGCTCGTAATTCGGCATTTTCCTTCTCGGCTTTGACGCATCTTTGACGAAGATGACTTATTTGCTGTTGAAGCGTAAACTGCATTTGCTGACTCCTTTTAGTTGAAATCAGTACACGAATAATCGAAGAAAATCTCCCAAATTATGATCCTCACACCAGATCTGCCCATCTGGAGAGGACATCTTTATTGCTGCTTTGTATGTGAGAATTAAATCCCATGCCTACTATCCTGTTCCGGTTTAGATTGTTCAAGGATCCATCACGGAGATAACGCGGTGGACAGGTCAGTCGCCAACTGCATTCGCGGCAATCTCAGCGATCTTCCGAAACGAACGGGACATTGTTTCAATTCGATTCTGCAGAGCTTGAATTGACTGCTTTAGTTCAACGATCTCAGCATTCCTGACATCCAGCAAATCCAGAAGTTTCTGTCTGTCAGCATCCGGTGTAGCACAGTCTGTTGCAACACGCTTTGCCTTGTAGTTCTTGCCGTTCTGGCGTCCTTTCATGATCTCGCCGGTTTCGGGGTTTACACGTCCAAGATAAGTCCGTTTCGAACGGGGCTGTTTCTTCTCTGGGTCCCAAAATGACTCCGAGGAATAGGCATAGACCCGCCCCGAATCATCCTTGCGATATACGATACATGCCATTTGATCACATCTTTCATTTGAATTAGTGAGCACATTATAGCAGGATTATTTGGGTTTAGCAAGCTGAAATAGTAACCAAATAATCTTAAATATTATTGGGCACTATGCCAATTGACCTTCCCTTTTTGAAATAGTACTTGGATCTGACGCAACAAGGGACAATGAAAACAGCTTTGTAGTATGTTCAAACCCTGAGTATATGTGAGCACACGCAATTCGGGGAACTTTATGCTTACAAAAAAAGCCAGCGTGTTAATCACGTTGGCTGAGTTTGTCCTATCGTATGAAGCATTGTGCTCTAAGGCATGTTACATGGTTGGAGAGTATGGCTGTAGAGTCTCAAGACAAAGCTGTTTTATGCCATTGAAAACTTCAAATTGGGGGATTTATAATTTCGTCGACCCGTGAACTGTTACACATTTTCCAAATTTTGCCCGGAGTTCCCCATTTACAGGTACTCTGACACTTCTTTCCGGTCCTCTTCTTTCTTCTCTTCGGAAAGCTTCTCCAATGAATCCTTCCTCTTTTTGACAAGCAGACATTCGAATTTGTTACACGATCGTAACATAGTTTACATTCTCCTGTCAAATATTCAGGACCTGCAGTCCAACTTCCCCTCCTTCCCCGGATCCAGTCACGGAGGTTTCCGAATAGAAAGATATCCCGTAATCTCACCTCTGAGGAGGAGAGGAAACCGAGTCCCCTGCCCTGCAAGTCAGAACTTGACACGTCCAAAAGCCGGACCACTCAGAATAACCGAGTGGTCCGGCCCATGCACTTCAGAGTTTTATTCGTTCCGGCTGTTATCCGGCAAATGCAGCCGATGCCGTCTGATCTGTCTGTCCTTCGGTCAGGCGCAGGCGGCTGCGCGGAACATAACCGGAAAAGACCGTCCCTTCCTTATTGGAAACAACCGCAATTCTGCCGCCCATCTCCGTGATGATCCGGTTCACATTGTACAGGCCCATTCCGTGGCCGTGAGCCTTGGTTGTAAATCCGGCTTCAAAAAGATGTTCCTGGGCATCCTCCGGAATCTCCGGTCCATTGTTGCGAACCGAGAAAAACCAGTTATTCTCATCCTCACCCAGCATCAGTTCCACCTGCGGCCGGTTTCCGTCCAGTGTCGCTTCGCTGCCGGCGGCGTCCATGGCATTGTCGATCAGGTTTCCCAGCACCCGGCACAGTTCCCAGGCCGGCATGGAGACATCTCCCCATTTTGCCCGGATGGACAGGATGAATTCAATCCCCCGCCGCCCGGCTTCCTGAGATTTTGCCTGAATCAGGGCATTGACGGCCGGGGAATCCGTTCTCAGCATTTTGCTCACACGCTGCATATCCCCGTAGAGCCGGTCAATATATCTCAGTGCCTCCTTCGGTTCTTCCATTTCAATCAGGCTGTATATGACCTGAATGTGATTCATGAAATCATGCCTCTGGGCACGCATTTCGCGGTTCAGCGCTTCAAGCTGACCAAACGCCTCCTCAAGTGCCTGTTCACGACGAAGGGTTGATACATTCTCAAAGGTCTTCCCCAGATCCGTCACAGCACCCCAGATCACCACGCCCATACAGATGATCGCCGTCACCCTGGCTACCGTTTCCTCCACCCCGCCCCTGAGAAGCGCCATGACAAGAAACGTCATCACAACGGCTGCGACGATCACGACCGTGTTGACAGCAACAGACACAACCACCGCTTCCCTGACGGCTTTATTGCCTGCAGCCTCTTTTGTCAGCTGTACACGCATGGACTCCTCCTTTCCGGGTTTTTCGGATCCGGATCATTTTCAAAAACAGGATTGGCAGCAAACCGGCAGACATGGTCCTGAAACGACGGACTGTCCCTCGGAAAGGGACAGTCCGGAAAGATTATTCGTGAAGAGTCGGCGGATAGACGCCTTTTTCATGGAGCTCGCGAAGATTGGCCTGTACAATGGGCTTATCTTCCTTATAAGTGACACCGAACCAGACGGAGTCTGTTCTGAGCATCGGTACGCGAAGCTCTCCTCTCTGCATGAGCGCATCCACAGCAGACGGGAGCAGGCACTCTGCCTTGATGGCATCCGGCTCAAGTGAGCGGAGGAACTCGTTGAAATAAGCCTCCAGTTTTCCGAAGAACCAGGGGGTGAAGCCCCAGAAGTTCATGGAAATCGGCGCCAGCGGATCCAGCGGCGTTCCCAGCTCGCCGTTGTCAAGATTGAGAATCCGTCCATCCGGCATGGCCTGAATCTTAAACGTCTCAACAACTTTGGACAGGCACCCATCCTTGACCTCGCAGATACCGCGGGTAACGGAACCGTTCTTGGAAACCGTGTTCCGCAGTTCATAGCTGACGATGATCGCCTCGCCCTCCGGGCTGATAGTCTGCAGTTTCGGATAAATGGTCTCGAAAGGACTGACGCCGTAGTAGTCATCTGCGTTAATCACGACGAACGGCTGATTGATTTTATCCTTTGCCGTCAGAACTGCGTGCACCGTGCCGAAAGGCTTTACACGGTCCGCCGGGATCTTATAGAAGGAAGGAACGCTGGAAAAGTCCTGGAAGGCATAGTCAACCCTGATCTTTTTCGAAACTCTGTCACCGCAAATCGCAGCGACCTGTTCCTGCATGCCGGGTTTGATGACAAATACGACCTGATCAAAGCCGGCACGCATCGCATCGTAGATGGAATATTCCATCAGAATCTCGCCATTCGGGCCGAGACCATCTACCTGCTTGTTTCCGCCGTACCTTGATCCCATTCCGGCCGCCATAACCAATAGTGTTGCACCCATTTTGCTGAGTCCTCCTCAACTGCCATATTTCAAATAATCCCCCAGGGAACATTATTCCCCCTGTTTCATGTCCCGTCGCCATTATACAGGATTTGGGAAAGCGATACAAGCGCCTTTCAGTGGTTTGGCACCACCCGGATCTGATCCTGCAAATCAGGAACGCCTCCCGAAGGAACAAAATGCCAGGAGGCGGAGGAGAGCCACCGGGCCAGCCCCTGAACAGCAAAAATCCCCCGCCCATATGCCTTGAGGGGCATCACCGGAAATCAGAGTTTCGAAAGCTCTACTGCGATTCTGGCTGCCGCCCTGGCATTGTTGAATGCCAGCTGAATGTTGGTTTTGAGGCTGTCGCCACCGGTTTCCTCCACGATATGGGCCAGCATGAAGGGAGTAATATCCTTTCCCTTAACCCCGGCATCCTCGGCCATTTCAAGCACACGGTCGATGACGGCGCTCATCTGGTCAAAGTCCATGGCATACTGCTCGGGCACCGGATTTCCGATCAGCAGTCCGCCGCCCAGGCCAAGATCCCATTTGGTATTCGCAATCCGGGCCACCTCCAGCGGTGTCTCTGCGTGATAGTCAACGCCGAATCCGCTC
>JAFUBF010000449.1 GCA_017460325.1 Clostridia bacterium
CATTATCCCTGCTGCTGCAGTCAGAATCAGAAAACAGAGCGCGAGCAGGATACGAATCCGGATACGCCACGAGTAGTTTTTCATGATGATCTGTGCGCTCCTTTACTGTTCCTTTGGCTTTCGGCGCCGTATGATTGCCTGGTAAACCGGTGCGGCGCACCGGTTCCCTCTCTTTCCTTACACGCATGTCTCTGGAGATGGAGGTATGCAATGCCCAGGGACAGATACGGGCCGGAAGATCTGATTTTTTTTCGTGAGAATTCTTACTTCCGGCCGCCATCACCGCGCATCCAGAGGATGGTTGCGGCACATACCAGTGCGGCGAGAGAAGCAATCAGAAAAATGGCAATTTTCTGTGTTGTCCGTATCCGGCGATGGCCGACAATGGCTGTATTGAATTCAAGATCATTTGGGATCTGACTGATGGGCATAAACTCAACATAAACTTCGTGATTGTCCTGGATATTGTCAAAAGAGAAAACCACTTTGCCACTTTCCTGCCGGGTGAAGGTATACGTGGTACTGGTTGCCCATCGTCCGTACTGTTCATCAATCTCATACTGTGCGGTCGGCATTGAAGTCAGAAGACGACGCCATTTCAGATTGCTGAAACGAAATCTTTTTTCATCAATTCGGATGCTGTAAATGGCATACTCTTCATCAGGCATAATGGAATAGGATACCGTCTGGCCCCCGCCTACGACCCGATTGACAGAGGTATTCTCTACCGAGTGTCCATTTTCCTCTTCGATGGACACCACGGTGCCGCCGTTACTGGAGGATTTCTGAATCCGGTATGCTGCCTGAATATCAAACAGTGCGATCTTTTCCGTTTCCAGCCGGCCTGAGGAAAGCGTGGCCAGCATGGAACCGCTGGGCTGAATGAGCGCCGCAAATCCGGTGTCCATGGTGTTGGAGTCATCACGGGTGCCCTGACCGGATACAGCGGTTACAGAGGTTGTAAACAGGAGACCGTTGCATGTCCCATCCGTTTGTGTCCCGGGAAGACGGGAGATTCGGATGGGCCGGCTGTCCCCGTTTCCGTTATTAATGCTGCGATTCTGACTGTCTGTCAGTACGTGATTGAAGTACGGGGAAATGGCATAGGACTGAGCGCCTTTCACAATGGCAAAGCCCTCTGCCCAGCGAAAATCACTCCCCTTCTCATTGATTCCCCAGCTTGCACCGGGAGCAAGTACGGTGGCCATACTGGCCTTATCCAGGTCCTCCACGGAAAACATGAGCGAGCCGACAGGCATCCGCCCGTCCCTGTCCTGAATACTGTAATCGAATTCATACCTTGCTCCGATACGAACGCCTTCAGGGTCATTCGCGATGCCTTTTACGGTGTAGGCAGTTCCATCCCACAGAGTCGGTGAAATGCGGAGACTGTTCTCCTCCATGACGGGAAGAGCGCCGTGCACATCCGCATCGGCCACGAAGGTGATCTGTGTAAACATCAGGACAAGGTCATAGGAATGGCCGTTCCTGTCTGTAACGGCTTCCTTATACCTGACGGAGAACAGACGGCTGTTTCCACTGGCATCCTCATTACGAACCACGGTTTCCGTCAGGTTCCCCTGCTCATCTGATACGGTTCGGGCGATGCCGCCCGTATAGACCACGCCCCGCCAGTCCGTTGCATTGTCCGGTTCAAGGTACCCTGGATGGAGCGGATCCGGAAGGAGCTGTCGGTATTCCGAAATAACCGTATTGACCCCCTGAATGGAAATGCTGCCGGGATCGATTTTGCCGGTACTGTTGAACTGAAACTGGTCAGAGTAGAACGTATATTCATTCATCCCGTTCCGATAGTTCAGCCGGTTTGGATTGATGTAAATATCCGTATAGGGAAAAATCCCGTTAAAGTCATTTCTGTCGTTGTCTTCCTGAAAGCCATCATGGCCGGATATGGCATTTCCGCCAATCAGAACCCCCGTATCCTCCGTCATTCCCTCTTCGGATGAATCGTTCACGTCGCTGTATACAAGGCCGTACTGATAGGGCATCTTCTGATCCTCCAGCACACTGCGCCGGGCAGGATCATCATCCGAAATTGGAAGAGACCGGAGAAACTGGGGCATTTGCGCTTCCTCCGACGCATCGCTGTTTTCGGCAGCACATGACAGAGAAAGCAGGATCAGGAAACACAGGTACAGGAC
>JAFUBF010000450.1 GCA_017460325.1 Clostridia bacterium
GCGGCACTGGGGACCAGCACGTTTACGCTGATCATCGCCCTGGCCATCTCCAACATTCCCATTTACTGCCGCCTTCTCCGGGGATCCGTCATGACCCAGCGCGGCAGTGAGCACATTGAGGCCGCCAGAGCCATTGGTGCCAGGACCTCCACCATCATCATCCAGCACATTTTGCCCAACTGCATTGCACCCGTTCTGGTGCAGTTCACCCTGAGCATCGCCACCACGATTCTCACCATTTCCGGCCTCAGCTTCCTCGGCCTCGGTGTTGCCGCACCCAAGCCGGAGTGGGGCGCCCTGCTTTCCAGCTCCCGCTCTTACATGCGTGAGCATACCTATCTGACCATCTTCCCGGGTCTGGCCATCATGACCACCATCCTCTCCCTGAACCTTCTGGGCGACGGACTGCGGGATGCACTGGATCCGAGACTGCGTTAAGGAGGGAACAGGATGGATACGGAAAAGAAATACGCACTGGAAATTGAAAACCTGAACGTGGAATATCACGTGGACAAGGAAGTCGTCCACGCGCTCAACGGCATTTCCTTTCACCTTTCAAAAGGCGAGACCATCGGCCTCGTCGGTGAAACGGGCGCCGGAAAAACCACCACCGGTCTCTCCATTCTCCGCCTGATCCCCTCCCCGCCCGGCGTCGTAAAAGGCACCATCCGGGTCCAGGGCGAGGACATCAGCACCCTCTCCGAAAAACAGATGGAAGGCCTCCGTGGCAACGTTGTTTCCATGATCTTCCAGGATCCCATGACCAGCCTCAACCCGACCAAGACGGTAGAGGATCAGATTGCGGAGGTCATTCGTCTCCACGAGAAATGCAATAACAGGGAAGCCGTCGAGAAAGCCAAGAAAATGCTGGAAATGGTGGGCATTCCCGGCGACCGCGGCGGCGAGTATCCCCATCAGTTCTCCGGCGGAATGAAGCAGCGCGTGGTCATCGCCATGGCCCTTGCCTGTTCACCGGAAATCCTGATCGCCGATGAACCGACCACTGCTCTGGATGTGACGATTCAGGCTCAGGTACTCGATATGATCCGGGATCTGAAACGCCAGTACAATATGTCCATGATCATGATTACCCATGACCTGGGCATTGTGGCGGAAATCTGCGACACCGTTGCCATTGTGTACGCCGGAAACATCGTGGAATTCGGCACTCTTGAGGATATCTTCAACCGGACAGCCCACCCGTACACCGTCGGCCTGTTCGGCTCCCTTCCGAACATGGATGACCGGACACAGCGTCTCAAGCCCATTCCGGGCCTGATGCCGGACCCGACCAATCTTCCGGAGGGCTGCACATTCTGCCCCCGCTGTCCCCGTGCCACCGAAAAATGCAAGACCCAGCGGCCAAGGCTGGTCAACATTGGGGGCGAGCACACCGTTGCATGCCACCTTTTTGAGGAGGGTTGAGTTATGTCAGATGTCCTGCTGGAAGCCAGCCACGTAAAAAAGTACTTCAAAACCCCCAAAGGGGTTCTTCACGCCGTCGATGATGTTTCCTTTACCATTGACCGCGGAAAGACGCTGGGCGTCGTCGGTGAATCCGGATGCGGAAAATCCACCACCGGCCGCGTCGTCCTCCGTCTGCTCGAGCCGACAGGCGGCAGCATCCTCCTTGAGGGACAGGATATTTCCAAGCTGAACGAGTCGCAGATGCGCAGCAAACGCAAGGAAATGCAGATGATCTTCCAGGATCCTCTGGCCTCCCTCGACCCCCGCAAAACCGTTGGCCAGATCATTGAGGAACCGATCCGGATTCACAACATCATTTCCTCCGCCAGGGACCGCCAGAAACGTGTCCTTGAGCTGATGGAAACAGTCGGCCTGGCACAGCGCTATTATTCCACCTATCCCCACGAGCTGGACGGCGGACGCCGTCAGCGTATCGGCATCGCCCGGGCCCTCTCCATGAATCCCAAGTTCATCGTCTGCGATGAACCGGTTTCCGCCCTGGATGTCTCCATTCAGGCACAGATTCTGAATCTGCTGGAGGACCTTCAGCATCAGATGGGCCTCACGTATATGTTCATCACCCACGACCTCAGCGTAGTCCATCATTTCTCCGATCAGATTGCCGTCATGTACCTGGGCAAAATCATTGAGATTGCCCCTTCGGATGACCTGTTTGCCGCGCCGACCCATCCCTATACCCAGGCACTGCTCAGCGCCATCCCCGTCCCGAAGCTTGAAAACCGTCGGGAGCGGATCATTCTGAAAGGCGAAATCACCTCCCCCATCAACCTCCCCAAGGCCTGCCGTTTTGCCAGCAGATGCCTCTACGCTACCAAGCGTTGCCACGGCGAGGAACCCGAGCTGAAGGAGATCGCACCAAACCATCGGGTAGCCTGCTTCCTTCAGGATAAATAAAGCTCCTTCACCCTGCCGGATCTGTCACGTACAGGGGAGGTCCTGCGGGTCAACCTGTCTGATGCCTGCATGCTCCGCCGGCGTCACGATTCACGGTTTAACCGAATGCGATTCCAGACCCCTGAATGGCCTTGTCGGATGGAACGTCAAAGCTTTGCGGAAAGCCTACAAAAAGGTCCCGGGAGACGATGCAATAAGCATTGCTTCCTGGGACCTTTTAATATGCAAAGCCATTCAGGCTTTACTGTTCCATCCTCATTTTCTCTGTCATACGGGAATTTTTCATCCTGCTGCCCGCTTATCGTGTGGAAATACGCGCTTTGTTTGACAATGTACATAGTGCCTAAAACTTCATAATTATTTATGATAATATGTCTAATAAATCGTTTCGCCGATTTTCAGAAAGATAAGACGAACTAAAACTTTGTTTAGTTTTACCATATCTGTTTTGTGCAGCTTAACGATATAATAACAATGTCAGTTTTGTAGTTTTTCGATTTGGCAGCAAGCTTTTATGCGTTTTTGCAATCCGGAAAGGAAGGCTATTGTGTACAGCGGTATAGACATTGCAGCTTATGTCGTAAAAAGATGCCATGAGCTGAAGTCTGCTGTGAGTAATCTAAAACTCCAGAAATTGCTTTATTTTATTCAGGCGTATTTTTTGATGGTTGATGGAAAGCCCTGTTTTGAAGACAAGATCGAAGCCTGGAGTTTTGGACCTGTGGTTCCATCTGTATATCAGGTGTATAAGTATTACTGTGCAGGAAGCATCCCCTATTTTGGAGACGAAAAGATAGGAAACATTTCTTATCCTGACAGACAAAAGATTGATGCGATCATCAATGTTTTTTCGGGGCGTTCGGCGAACGAGCTCGTTGAGATCACCCATCGTCAGTCACCGTGGAGAGAAGCGTATGTTCCGTATCAAAACAATGAGATAACAATCCAGAGCATCAGGGAGTATTTCGATGGAATCAGAAACGCAGCAAGCAATTAATGCTCTATCTCAACAAAAGACGAAAGCAAGAGGCTTTTCCTGCCGAGGATGACATGGTTCAGACAATGAAAGCCTTTATTGCCGAAATCTGTAACAGCCTCAGTCGGGTTGAGGAGTTCGATTCAGGAAAAGGCTTCAGAATTTTGTAAATGCAAAATCTTCCTATACTACGTAACGATGGAATACGTAACGCTAAATACGTAACACGTTTTACGTACTTTCCCGGAGCAACAGCAACCACTCCGGTCCGGAACAACCGTCCATCTGCTGTTCCGGACCGGATCTATTCTTTTTCAGGGGATGTTCTGCCTGTACGGCAGGACATCTTTTTTTGCGCGGTCGTTTCCTTATTTTTCCGTTGCTCCGGCAATGGATTTGCGAATCTGATCAACGGTTGCCTGACCGATTCCCTTGATCCGGAGGAGTTCACCGTCGCTCACCCGGGCAACATCCGCCAGTGTCCGATATCCGCGTTCCATGAGGATCTTGACCGGTTTGGTCTGAATGCCGATGTTCCCCAGCGAAACGTTCTCAAGCGCCGGATTCTTATCCTCCGTCCGGGCCATCTCGCTGTTTTTCCCGTTCTTCTGTTCACTCCGGTTGTTGGCGCCCTCCGATGTTCCCGCCGGTTTCGGTTGATTATCGTTACCCGGCCTGCCTTCAGCTGGCTGCTTTTCCTGCGACGGCTGTTCTGTCCTCTTCGGATTCGCATCCTTTTTCTGTCCGTTGTTCACTTTTTTGCCGGCATTTTTTCCGCTTCCACGGGACTCATTCTGCTTTTTCCTGCCGTTCCCGCTACGATTCCCGCCTTTATTCTGTGAACGCTTATCCGGTTCAGTCGTGCCGGCATCTGCCGTATTCGCCTTCGCTTCGCCGCCTGTCGGATCCGCCGTCGGAGTCTTCCCGGAAGTCGGCTCGGCATTCGCCTCGCGGCCCTCGTCCGTCTTCTGCGTCGTTTCCGGTTCAGTGGCCATTGGCTTTACGTTCTGCGCCGGGGCAGCATTCGCCTCACTCTCCGGCTTCTGCGTGGTTTCCGGTTCACCTGTCGGCGGCACTGTCTGCGCCGATGCGGCATTCGCCTCACTCGACGGCTTCTGCGTGGCTTCGGGTTCGGCTGTCGGCTGCGCTGTCTGCGTTGGAGCAGTTTCCGTCTCACTCTCCGGCTTCTGCGTGGCTTCCGGTTCTGCGGTCAGCTGCGCCGTCTGAGCCGGTGCATCATTTGCCTCGCGTCCCTTGTC
>JAFUBF010000451.1 GCA_017460325.1 Clostridia bacterium
GCCCTGCAGGAAACGGCCCGTCCATGTTCGAACGTGATGGAGAACTGCTCAATGAGCTGACTGTTGAAGGAGAGCGGTTTTACCGCCACAAGCGTTCCCTCGCATTTGCCGGCCATGGGTGAGGTGAAGATTTCCTCCGTCGGCATGTTGGGAATGTAGAAAACGTCGTTGTGGGAATTGACCGCCCCGGCTCCTTCCCATTTTGCCCCCGGAATCAGTTCCACCGTAAAATCCGTTCCGTTGGCACTTCGGTAGTGAAGAGAGGTAAAACCCTGGGCATTGAGCCAGGCCGCCTTCTTCTCAATGAAATCCGTATGGGCCTTCCACTCCTGAACCGGATCGTTATCCTCCCGGACACGAACGGTGGTCAGGATGGCCTCAAAGAGCCGGTCAACGGCATCCTCTGAATCCGGATAACATTTCCGGGCCCATTTGTCGGAGGGATAGGCAGCAATCACCCACTGATGCTTTCCATCGATGGCATTGCGATAGGGCTTTACCACCTTCCCCCGACGCTGTGACACCTCCGACAGTTTCCCGGGATCGATATCCCTCAGGGCATCCGGATCATCCGATACGATCATGATCCGGCAGGGCAGATCCTCAACCATCTGCCTGAGCTTTGCCTCCTCCCAGGGAAGCACGGTGGAAAGCACCTCACAGTCCGCGTACTGAAAGTTCAGTTTTGCATGTGCATCCGATGTCCAGTCAACATTGACCTTCCTGGCGCCTGCCTTATAACATTCCTCGATGATCAGGGCGGCAAAGGCGTGCTGCTCAACGGAAACCGTCAGCTGAACCGTCTGTCCCCGCTGCACATTCGCCCCTGTTCGTACAATCAGCTCCGCATACTTGCACAGCAGTTTTTCTGAAATACGCATTCCGGAATTTTCCTTTCATCAGTCACGCGGACCGTTCCCGGCTCTGGACTACTCCTTTTTCAGGTACCTGCGGGCACTTTCCGCGCCCCAGTTCAGACGGCCGTACCGGCGTGTCACCTCAATAATCTGCTTTTCGAGTTCCTCCGTCAGCACTCCCGGTCTGAGGCGCCAGTGCCAGTTGTTTTCCTGGTGGGAGGGATCATTGATCCTGCCCTCACTCCCCAGTCCCAGATGATCCTGAAGCTGAATTACGCAGATCTCGGCCCTGCACACCATGGCCGCACGGACAAAGACCTCATGCATGTGATCCGCATCGGTCATTTTCACACCGAAATAATCACAGATCATCTGCTGAACCTCGGGCTTCAGGGAGGCAAACCAGCCGTTGATCGGGTCATTGTCATGCGTTCCCGGATACACGACGCAGTGCTCGGGAATGTTGTGAATCAGGTAATCGTTGAATGCCCCAACATCCTCCGGATCAAAGCCGAACTGCAGCACCTTCATGTTGGGGAATCCCGACTCGCTGACCATCTGGCGGACCGAGTCCGTCATGTACCCCAGGTCCTCCACAATGACCGGCTTATGGCCCATGTTCTGCCACATCTGATAGAACAGCGCCATTCCGGGGCCCTTTTCCCAGTGTCCGTTCTTCGCGGGTCCGCCTGCGGGAATGGAATAGAACTCATCCAGTCCACGGAAATGATCAATCCGCAGCAGATCACACTGCAGGAAATTGACCCAGAGCCGGGCCATCCACCAGCCGAACTGTTCCTCCATGTGCTTATCCCAGCGGTACAGCGGTGTTCCCCAGATCTGGCCGTTCACGGCGAAATCATCCGGCGGGCAGCCTGCCACCGATGTCTGACGGTTCTGTTCGTTGAGCTGGAACAGATCCGGATGTGCCCAGACGTCCGCGCTGTCAAAGGACACGTAGATCGGAATATCCCCGATAATCTGGATGCCTTTTCCGTTGGCATACTCCTTGAGCGCAAACCACTGCTTATAGAACACAAACTGAATACACTTGTGGAATTCAATGTCAAAATACAGCGTCCGGTTGTAATAATCCACTGCATTTCCCCAGTGACGGCTGATGTCCTCCGGCCAGTCGGGCCACTCCTTCCCGCCGAAGAATTCCCGGACGGCCATGAACAGCGCATAGTCATCCAGCCACCATCCGTTGTCCCGGATGAATTCCTGATATTCCCCGTTCTCGGCAATCCGGCTGCGTTCATATGCCTTCCTCAGCAGCGGCAGCCGATTGGCAAACAGCTTTTCATAATCAATGCGATCCGGATTGTTGCCGAAATCAACAGCATCCACTTCCTCCCGGGTCAGGAGACCTTCCTCAACCAGTGCATCCAGACTGATATAGAACGGATTTCCCGCAAAAGCCGAAAAGCCCTGATACGGGGAATCATAGGCCAGTGGCTCATGATTGGGCGGGTTCATCGGAAGAATCTGCCAGTACGCCTGTCCCGACCTCTCCAGAAAATCAACAAAATGATAGGCTTCCTCATCAAAACAGCCAAGTCCGTATTTGCTGGGCAGGCTGGAAATCGGCATCAGTATTCCTGCGGTACGATTCATACTATTCTCCTCACTTGTCCACGTTCATCCGTGAACGTGTTCATTTTTGATCTGTTACCGACTGCATTTTAACAATTTAACGCCTGAAATACAATATCCACTTTGGCATTCGATCTGTTTTCCGTGCCAGATTCTCTTTTCGGTTTCTGGTGGCATGTTTCGGGACCGTCCTCCCCATGAAGACAGACCTCAAAAAGAGAGGCAGTTCTGCATCGGTTTGTCAATTCCTGTCTCCAATCATGCGGCGCCAAAAGCCAAAGGAACACTCAGGGAGTGGACCCGGTCATGACCGGGCCCACTCCATCCCGTTCCTTATTGCGGCTCAAAGTTCTCTCCGAACTCATCCTCACCCATTTCCACAACCTGTTTTGCCGCCTCAAGAATGCGAATCATATGCTGATGCAGTTCCTCAACGGTTGTATAGGCAAAGGTCTCAATCAGGGTTATCTCATGCGAATAGTTATGATACGTTTCCTCGTAAACTCTGTATCCCGGGTACTTTTTTTCAATCGCTTTGACCAGACTTCTCACCGGTCGGACCTTGTCACAAAGAGCCCTTCCAACGTAGTTGCTGATCCGGATTCCGCCGTCCCATCCACGGCTGACATCAACGATGTTAGTCCGCTTTTCATCCTTTCCCGGCATAAAGACTATGAACCCCTGTTGATTTGAATAACGAATCTTTTTCTGATCCAGGTACGCCATATAGTCTGCCAGAATCGACCTGTACTCAGGTTCCGAATAGACCGGAGGCTTGGGCGGTTTTGCCGCTTCAGCAGCTTCCGCCTTCTTGCGGCGTTCCTCCTCCAGTTCATCACTTATTTCCTTCAGCCGATCATAATCCAGTTCTTCCTTGACAACCAGACGGATAAACTCAGCATTCTTTTCGGCTCCCAGTTTGGCCTCAAGACATTTCCATGCTCTCTCCAGCAGTTTTTTATCCTTTACCAGCATATTCCTTCACCTCTTTGTCAGCAGATTGTAAACGGGATGAATATAAAAAGTGCATTCATGGAACTCGGATTCGTTACGCGACAGCATTGGATGTGATGCAGAGATCCCCTCCGTATCTGTGACATTCCGCGCTGAAAAGCAACCTTCGCATAACCGATCTGGCGGGTATTTGTTTCAAGCTTTCCGAATCATCACCTGCTTTGAACTGAAAGACACCGCATACCGAAGCCGCGTCGTATAGCCCTCACAGATCAATACACTTTCGTATTTCTCCCGGATGATCTGACCATGGGCTACCTTCAGTGCAGATTGCATCTCATTTCTGTCCTTCACATGCTTTAGTTCCAGTACCATGGATCGGGCTTTGGCCGGATCCAGAATGATCAGATCACTCCTTCCATATCCGGTCTCCCGCTCGGACTGTACCCGATCCCCAAGGCCGGTAAACAATCCAGCCAGGATCAGATGGTAGCTGTATTCATGATACTCATGGTAGAAGGAAAGCACAGATTCCAGGATTCGGTTCAGGGTGTTCTCAGCTCTCTCCACTTCTTCCGTCCACAGGGCACTATCCAGTTCTTCAACAAACACATTGTCTATCCTGTCCCTGAAGGAGTCCCATACTTCCCGGCGAAAAACCTCCTGAACAGATCTGTTCGGAATTCGAAGCGGCAACCGGGGCATTTGTTCCGTCACAGCTTTGGTGAGATACCCGGTTTCCAGCAGCGATGACCAGAAATTCTCTCCATTCTCATGAATACGGGAATATGGCAGATTTTCATTCACCAGGCAGTCCACTGTCCCTCCGGCCAGCAACTGTTCCAGACCTTCCCTGTCACCCGTGTTCTCCCACAGAAACCCGTTACTCAGACCAACGGATGTTTCCGCTGTATTGATCCAGTAGCTTTCAGGGCCCATGGCCTGACTGTAGCTCCCGTCCAGAAGACTGTTCACATAGCTGAGCACCATCCCACGGGCAGAACATCTTCTCCCGTCCGAAGAGATATCCATCATACCATTCCGTGACTGCGTCATACCTGTCCGGTACGCCTGCATCCGCAAGGAGTTTCCTTACCTCCTCATCTGTAAAACCAATGGAGTCAGCAAAAACCGGTGACAGCACCGTACAAGGAGCAATATTGTTCACGCCTGTATACGTGCTGTTTCCCAACGTATAAAGACAACCGGACAGCAAAACTCCCTTCACATTCTCATTGGTTTTGCAGACGTAACTGAGCATATGTTCAATCATATCCCGAACCTGATCATAGTGAGGCGTCTCTGCTGCCTTCGCCATAGGCACGTCGTATTCATCTATGAGCACAAACACAGGTTTGCCAAACTCAGCGCAAAGCATGCGGGACAGAAGATCAAGTACCTCCACTGGATTGGCAACGCGATGATCACGTCCCATCAGCTTCTCCAGCAGTTCTCTGTCATATGGATTGACGCGCGTGCTCTCCAGCAGAAACACCATTTCTTTGCATAGCGTGGAGACCACGTTCCGAAACATGACAAATGTTTCCTCAAAGTCCCGTCCAAAGACTTCTTTCAGCGAGAGAAATATCACCGGATACTGATTCATATAATTCCCGACCACATCCGGGCAGTCCATTATCTTCAGTCCCCGAAAGATCTCCCTGCTGTCCTGCCCGATATCCAGAAAATCCCGGAGCATGGTCAGGGTCATGGTCTTTCCGAACCTCCGTGGCCGGGTCAGGAGAATCGCGGGGCTGAAGGAATCTACCAGGTATTCCTTCATGACCATCGTCTTGTCAACGTAATAAAATCCACCCCGTCTGATTTCACCGAAAAGATCCAGGGATTTATTGATTCGAACCTTCACGATTCTCCTCTTCCTTTCTGAAGAGAGGCATCTATGCCCGGACATACCTCATCTGTTGCACACAGTTATAACGTATGCCCTCTGTCTGTGTCAAGATGATCCTGTGATCGTGCCCTCAATCACGCTCCCCTGTTACAACGAAGGATACACCATCAGCAGAGGATATGGCCACTCCGCCAGCATCCACCCTCAGGAAAAGGGAAAAACACCCTGCAGCCGTTCCACTGAAGTTCAGATCATCTAAACGGCCACCGGGTGTTAATCAGGTCTGCTTTCAGCGCCTCCTGAATATAAATCGTGATGTCCCGAATGGATCGATGATCTTTTATCAGTTCGGAGACCATTCCCGCAATGTCCAGGCGGATCACAATATATCTGTTTATGTGCATCTCGTAATCTGTGGATACCGCGATGCAGCAGTCACTGAACAGTTCGTGAAAATTCCAGGAACAGTCATATCGGCAGTTGTGCGCTTCACTTCCGCTCCACACTCGCCCATAGCGATATCAGGAAACGCCTGATCCGGAGCGTTAAAATCAATTACTATAGACGAATCATCCTTCGTCAATTCAGCAAGGATCTCTCTAACACGATTTTCGAAGGCTATAGTCGCGAAGTGGTGGGATAAGCTTGTTCTGAGCCACGGATTCCGGTATAATACTCCATGAGGTGATATAAGATGACTTCATGGGAAGAGCTCCTTTCAATGGATGGAGAATTGACAGATGAAGAAAAAGACCA
>JAFUBF010000452.1 GCA_017460325.1 Clostridia bacterium
CAAGCGTAATGCTGTGGGAGGCAGCGGAACACTGATGACCGGGGGCGCAGACACAGACCTCGTGTCCTCTGTCAAGCGCTGTACGTGTCAGTGCACAGATACCGGGAGCAAAAATCCCGTCATCGTTTGAGATCAGCAGTTTCATACGAAGGAATCTCCTGTCTGTTCAAAGCATTTACCCTCAGACGTCACCGGGAACCGGCCCGGTAAAAAAATGCAGTCATGACACCGTCCAGACTGTGAAACTCAATCCGGATGGCATAAGGCAGCACGTTGCGGAACTGCATGTCCTTTGTATTTGAAACAGTGGCATCAAAGCCTGCCGGAAGATAAGCCGTTCCGGCCTGCGCATGCCAGTTCATATCAACAATGACTGCCGGAATCCGAAGAACGATGTTGTAGATGGTACTGCATACCTGGCAAACCCCTCCGCCAAAGCCCATGCTGCTTTCCCCTGCCAGGATCGGGGCTTCTTTATATCCGTTGTCGGCTGTGTAAGGACCGCAGACTCCGTTGAATGAGAAAACCTCATCCGGTTCGACGATGATTCCCGTCAGGCGTTTCGTGGCCAGGTCAATGTTGTAAAGCCGTCCCACGTTTCCCTCTTTGGAAGTACTGGTGGAATAAAATGTGGTGAAGGCGTACAGGAGGTCACCGGGGTTGGCACTTTGCCAGTCGACAAAGGGTACAAGCGTGAGGTTTTTTGAGGACATGATGACATCCTTCGGTTCCCGTCTGTATGGAAAGGTCACTTTTTCATCGCCTGCAGTATGAATGGAAAGCCAGCTTCCTTTTGAAACACGGATGGGATACCGATATCCCTCGGGAAGAAAAGTGATATCCTCATCCACATGGGCCACGGCAACGTGTGTGCTTGTCCCCGGCATGGGCCCGTCAAAGGGATTCTTTCGCTGAACCATTTCCACAAATTTGGTCAGTACATATCCCGTTTCGTTTTCATAAGCAATTTTAGTCCAGGTTCTCCCCTTCTTGTATACGTCTACAGTGGTTCCTTTTTCGATCCGGCCAAGGACCGCAGCATCCTCGCTTCCGTATCGGTGAACATCCATCCGTTTTCCGATGATTCCCCAGAACTGCGGATCCTCAGAACCCGAACTCTCGGCCGCGGCAAATCCCGCAAAGAGAACGAGCAGAAAAATCTGAACGGTGAGTATCAAGTGGCGCATCGGTATATTCTTACACACATTACACCATCCCGTGTTTCAAGGTGCATCTCAATATCATAAGGAAGAACGTTTCGTAAACGAAGATCAAGATTTCCGGAGCCAACGGCTGCATCCATATCAAGAGGGGCGTAAAAAATCCCATATGCGGAGTGGACAGACTGAAGGACAATTTCTATGGGAATCTGCAGCACGGCATCGTACAGTGTTGTGGACACCTGGCAGATGCCCCCGCCATATCCCGTCTTTTTATCGGAGACATAATTGACGATGGGTCCTTCCACATATCCGTTGGATTTTGTATAAGGCGCACAGTAATCATTGAAGCGAAATTCCGCACCGCTGTTAATTCGGACACCGTTTAACCGTTTTACCCCTTCAGTGCTGTTATAAAGACGTCCTTCTTCCTTGGCACTTGTGGGACTTTCCGCATAAAATGTCGAAAACACGGCAATCAGTTCGCCGGGTTTGGCGTCCTGCCAGAATCGAACGGGTTCAAAATTCAGGGAAGAGGTTGCGGTGATCACTCCCCTGGTTCGCTGATAAGGGAGAAAGACTCTGAAACGATCATCCAGCGCCGTGGTGGCAATCACATCCCCGGGATGAAGGGTACGGATATACGCGCCGCTGGTACTGTCAAACACATCAACATTCTGCGTGACCTGTGCGGCACAGGGATA
Organism: Clostridia bacterium; assembly: GCA_017460325.1. Classification (GTDB taxonomy): domain Bacteria; phylum Bacillota; class Clostridia; order Christensenellales; family Aristaeellaceae; genus Ventricola. The sequence continues at coordinate 1,865 of JAFUBF010000452.1, forward strand.
GAATTCAACACCGGGAATATAAGGCCCGAAAGGATCCAGAGGTCTGTAATACCGCAGGTGGGAGGTGAGCACATAACCGACGATCTGTTTTTTTCGAATGTGTGCCCATTCGCCCAGAATCTCCGTAATTTCAACATCTTCGCCGTTATAGACCATTCCTACCTGGGAGGATTTTGAATCCGGATTTTTGCGGATGGAAAGATTGACATCTGCCGTAGCAGTGAAGCGGGGCTCGAATGGCGGTTCGGGAATAAACTCTTCCGGAACAAGGATTCCCTCTCTGGCCGCTTCAATTCCATCGATTCCGCTGGAGAGTACATAGCCGGAAATTCCGTTTTTGACAACCTTCATCCACTCTTTCCCGAGTTCCGTAATATACACGCGGTCACCGGAATGAAGTTCCTGAAGGGCCTGGGAGGACCGGTCTTTCTTTGTGCGAATGGTCAGGTCCTTTGAGGCAGTCCCCAGATACAGAGCGACTTCCTCATCGGGCTGTGCGCCGACAAGGGCGAGGTCGGTGATGTTCTTGGACAGAATAAACCCGCTGATCTCTTCTTTCTGAATGAGCGACCAGGTACTGCCGTATTCTGTAATCAAGACGGTCTCCCCCTCTTTGACGCTTCCGAGTTTTTTTCCTGAGGTGGAACGCGTTTTACGAATGGTCATATCTTTTGTGACGGTGCCCGTATATTCATCTGCAACAGCCGTACAGGCAAGAAGAATCAGTAAGACAATCAGCGACAGGCGCATCAGAGCTTTCACAACGAACGTTTTCCTTTCAATTTATCAGTCCTGTTTCAGGAAAACGGGTCTTTTCCCGGAAAAGGAGCATTAACATATGGATCGCTTCTATTATACGAAATGACGGGTGGATTGTAAAGAATGAGGGCCTGTGACGAAAAAACTCTCAGCCCGGTGGGCGGAGAGTTTTCACACAGAATTCGGATGTTGGTGTTTCGGCCGTTTGTGACACCGGACGGACTGTGCCCCTCAGGGGGAAACTGAGGGAAGGCTTATTTTCTGAATAACAGCTTGCCGCAGGAGGGGCATTCAAAGCCCTCGCCCTTTTCAGGGAGAAGGTCACCGGTCAAAGTAACATAGGATTTGCAGTAGGGGCATATGGTCGAATAGTAGGAGACGCCATCTTCCGAATCGTCAAACTCATCATCGTCAGGTAAAACACTGCCATTGACGTCCCGGTCTCGGTCCTCTTCCTCTTCGTCATTCTCCGGGTCATTCTCTTCATAGACTGTATCACAGAGCTCTGAAAGGCTCCGATCCAGTTCATCGATATATTCTCCGAGTTTGTCTACACGGGATTCGAGCTGATCTTTCTCGGAGGAAAGTGCTGAAAGCACGTCAATAATACCGAGGAAGAGTTTTCCTTCATTCGTTGCCTCCGAAAGATTCATTCCGTCAACGACACCCTTCAAATAAGAAAGCTTTTCCGCAGAGATACTCATTTCTGTCTCCTCCTTAATTGTTGCCTTGGCTTTCGGCACCGTATGATTGATATGGAA